>JALZFK010000333.1 GCA_030861585.1 Actinomycetota bacterium
TAAATGGCACGATACTAGTTGCCGGCGCGATCGGTAGAGTCGATGACCGGTCTAAATCATCTCCTGCACGCGGGCTGCGGGGTCCGCGCCCTGTGCGGTATGAGAAGGGAGGCGAGCGTTTGCGCTCTTCGGGCGCCGAGCTCGTCGGCGGCGTCACGGACCCGGCCGATATGTTTGCCCTCTTCGACGCTACGGGCTACGCCGCTGACTCCGCACCCTTGCGAAGAGATTCGAGAGCTAGGCGCAAATGTTCGAGGAGTGGACAGGTTTCTCGGTCCCCAGGTAAGGTAAACTTCCTCTTCGTGGCAAGAATACTGCACGCCTCGGATCTACACTTCGGCCGGCCAGCAGTGGCCGCTCAACTGGTCTCTCTAAGGGATGGCATCGCGGAGCTCGCACCGGACGCGGTAGCGATCTCGGGGGACCTCACCCAGCGGTGCGCAAACTCGGAGTTCGTCCGCGCCCGCGCCTACCTCGACGACATCCGCAAGGCCGCCCCCGTCATCGTCATCCCCGGCAACCACGACGTACGCTGGCTCGGGGCCGTCGCTCGCAACTTCGGCCTCTGGAGAAAAACCGCCCACGAGTTCAAGTACTCCAGGTACGCTCGGCACATCTCCCCGGAGCTCAGCCCGACTCTGGAGGTGCCTGGAGCGGTGATCGCCGGGTGCAACACTGCGCACGGCATCTCGCGCGGCTCGCTCACGCGGCGCTTCAGAGATCTCGGCGTTATAGGGCACGTCAAGCGCCGCGACCTCGTGAAGGCCGAAGAGACCTTCGCAAAGGCGTCTCCCCACGCTGTCAGGATAGTCATGATCCACCACAACCCCATAAAGGGCGAAACCTCCGGCCGCCACGGGCTCGCCAACACAAAACAGGCCTTGAGGGCCTTCGCGGCTTTAGGAGTCGAGCTGGTCCTCTGCGGCCACGACCACCAGGAGGCCATCCACACCGTCGAAGAGAGTTCCCCCGGCCTCGTCATCTCGACCGCCGGTACGATATCGAACCGCATCCGCGCCGGACGCCCCTCCAGCTTCAACCTGGTCGAGATAGACGAGAGCGCTTTGCGCGTAACCACCTATGCCTGGCAAAATCCCGAAGGCTTCGCCCCCTCCCGGGAACACTCCTTCCCCCGCGGTGCCGGGGCCATGCGAGGCCGCGCGTAGGGTGGCACTTCGCGAAGCGGCCGATCCGGTACCACGGGGTATAATCCGCCCCGACGAGGACAGCCAGGAGAAGGGATAAAAGCATGTGGAGCAGGCTAACCCGCGGCGGCAACGGCCTCCCTCGCGAGAAGGTCGAGGCTGTCGTGCGTCTCATAGACCGATACCTGGCTGAGGAGGCCCAGCTCAGGAACCTCCAGTCCGACAAACAGACCATCCACCCCAGGGACCTCCCTCCTAACAAGCGCGAGGCGCTCATAGGCGAGATCTTCGAGATCCTCAAAGATACCAGAAAGTAGACCGGAAGCGTGTCCGCAACGCGGACCGGTCTGCGAGAGCAAGCCGTCGAACGAAGACCATCGACTCCGCCCGCCCTGCTCCTGCAGCGATGGTGGAGCACGTAGGAGACCGCACCCGAAGGCGGGACGTAGCGAAACGTCGCGGTGCGACGGGTTTAGGTGTATAAAGCAAGGCGTAAGTCGTCTATAGGGAAAGGAGGACGTTCATGCCGCCAGAGAACAGTACGCCCGAGGACGCGCAACCGCTGGCCAGGCCGGTCCACGATCAGCCACTGGCCAGGCCGGTCGGGGAGGAGAAAGTAGAGCCCGAGGAAGCCCCTCCAGCAGAGGAGCAGCAGGAGGAGGCCCCTCAGCCGGAAGCAGAGGAGAAGGGTCCGGTAGAGAAGGTCCTCGACAAGGCCCAAGAGAATGGCTGGGTGTACGATTCCGTGGCACAGCAGGTCCGAGAGAGAGGTCTGGCGAGCAAAGCCGACGAGGTCATAAACAGGGCCAGGAACATGCTGACCGGCGGATAAGCACAATCAGGAGGCCACCGGGGCGCTGGGATCAGCCCAGTGCCTCTCGGTGGCCTCCTGTAGACCAGAGGGGAGACGCCACAAGCGCGTTTCCCCTCGATGGTCGTTTGGGCCTTCGTCCTTTAGGCGCCTGTCTAGAACCTTAGGCGTGCTTCGATCTCACCATGCTCTCCGGAGAGCCCGCCGGACCACTCGCTGCGCCCGCCGGACCTTCCCCTTTTCAGGAGCCAGATAATGAGGAACAAAGCACCGACGCCCGCCACCACGGGCACCAGCGGTTTTACGCGCTCGAGGATCGCGCCCTGACTCATCTCGCCGATGTCCAGCGCCTCGACCCCTCCTCCTTCCTGTTGGGAGGTCTCGCCCCCGTTCTCCTCTTCTTGTTGGGCCGCGCCGTCCTCGGACGGCTCCTCTTCGGCTCCTCCGCCCAGGATCTGGTTCTCCAGGCACTCGGCGAACTGGCCCATGATCTTCTCCGCCACGTCTTGCTGGACACCCTGGCCGAACTGGGCCGCCCGCCCGGTTATCTGCATCTCGGTCTCGACGCGCACCCGGGTGCTGTCGCCCCCATTCTCCTCTTGCAGGGTGGAGGTGATGGTGGCCGAAGCCGTTCCCTGACCCCGGGCGTCTTGGCCGTCGGCCCTGAGTACGGCCCGGTGCTGCGACTCGTCGGTCTCCTCGAACCAGACCTTCCCCTGGTAGTCTTGCGTGACGGGCCCGAGCTTGACCCTCATCGTCCCTTTGTGCTCACCGTCGCCGGTTTGCTCCGTGAGCTGCGCCCCCGGCAGGCACGGGGTCACCCGCTCCAAGTCGAGCATTACGTTCCATGCCTTGTCCACCGGCGCGTCTACCGTAAACTCGTTCTCTAGCTTCATAAAGTCCCTCCTTTCCCGAGGCGGCTGCCGCCGAGAGGAGCAAGCGAAACCTCCCCTTCCAGGCGCCGCAGATCCTCCACAGTGTCCACGTCGGTTGGGTCCGCTACGTCATCGCAAGGCACCTCCGTCACTAGTTCCGGGTGGCGCGCAAGGAACACCCTCGCCCC
>JALZFK010000351.1 GCA_030861585.1 Actinomycetota bacterium
GACGACGGTGTCTCCGGCGCCGGTCACGTCGAAGACCTCGCTCTTGTTGGCGACGGGGATGTGGACAGGCTCTGCATCGGACTCGAAGAGGCTCATACCGCCGGCTCCCAAGGTGACGAGGAGCGCCGCGGCCCCGAGTTTGGCGCGCAAGCTCGTGCCGGCTGCCTCGATCTCGGCCTCGCTTCTCAGCTGCAACCCGGTAGCCTCCTCGGTCTCTTCGAGGTTCGGGGTCGCGGCGGTAACCCCAGGATAGTCGAGCAGCCGGTGGCGGGAGTCGAGGCCGACGTAGCGGCCCTTCGCGAGGCGTATCACCGCCCCGGCGACGGCCTGGGTAATGGTGCCCTGGCCGTAGTCCGAAAGGACGAAACCGTCTGCCTCGTCCGCCAAATGTTCGATGCGCCGAACCAGTTCACCCTCGGCCGCCGCATCGGGGGCGCCGGTACCCAGCCGGTCCACGCGAAGTAGGTGTTGATCCAGGCCCCCTCCATGCGTGCACCCGGCGACGATCCGGGTCTTGGTAACGGTACGGGCGCCCGGGTCCCGGACCACCGCGTCAGTTGAACAGCCAGTTCGACTCAGTATCTTCAGAAGCTCGTCGCCGTTTTCGTCGGTCCCGATCCAACCGGCCGGGAGCACCTCGGCCCCTAACGCAGCCAGGTTCGCCACCGTGTTGGCCGCACCGCCCAGGCGGTACTCATCCCGCTCGTGGTTGAGGATGATTACGGGATACTCGCGAGAGATGCGCCCCGCGTCGCCCACGAGGTAATGGTCCAGCACGAGGTCCCCCACCACCACGACCCGCAACCCTCGGAACCTACCCAGTAGCCTCAATAACCGTTCCCGCAGCGCCGTCTCCACCTAGAGAACCCCCGTCGCGCTCAAGCCCGCTTCAGCCATGTACCCCTCATGCTATCGCATGAGCGAGCCAATATCCGGCAACACTCGACGCGAGGTGAGACGCGGTTCACGGCGGATCCGCCGTATACGCTGATCTTTGTCGCCCACAGCGTGCTACATGTCGAAGCCGGGGGTACGTGCTCACCAACGTGATCGCAAAGATGTTCTTTCCGCTCTAATCAAGAGCGAAATCTTCGTAGTATTCCTCGGCCGCGCGGCGACCCTCGGCACGCAAGTTCGCGTCGAAGATGCCTATTGGCCCTTTGGCGCACCTCCGAAAGATCCCACGGCCTCATACGAGAGCGCAGCTTCTAGGACGTGCTCCGGCCCAAGCTCCGGGAGCGCGAGGTAATGGCGGGCGGCCTCCAAGACGGCCGCTAAAGGAACGAGGCCAACGAGCTCGGTCGACTCGACTCTGGCACCACGCCTTTCGGCCGAGCGGCGCACCGCTTCGAGGGCGACAGGAATCGAAGTCCGCTGCAGGTTTGTGAGGTTCATCGAAACCTGCGCCCGTCCTCCGACCCGGAGGCCCAAAGCCTTGACATTCGGGAGGCCGCCGTCGCGCTCCCGAACCTCGCTCGCTATAGCGCGGGCCAGCTCTAGGTTATCCGTGTCGAGGTAGGCGTTAAAGGCGACGAGAAAGGGACGTGCCCCGACCGCGACCGCCCCAGAGCGTGGGGGGATCTCCTCCGGCCCGTAGTCGGGCTTCCACAAAGGGTCTTCGACGCGAGCCGCAAGCCCCTCATACCCACCACGGCGGACCTCGGCGAGGTTCTCCCGGTGAGAAGCACTTGCAGCGGCGCCATAGAGGTAGACGGGGAGCCCCGAAATGCCAATAGCCTCCCCCACCTTTTTCGCTAGACGGGTTGCATCTTCGAGGGTGGTATTAGATAGCGGGGGCCCCAAGGGGACAAAGGGGAGGACGTCGAGGGCGCCCATCCTGGGGTGGACACCGCTCTGGGCGGCCAAATCTATCTCGGCTGCGCAGGCGCGGGCGAGGGCTACCGAGGCTCGAAGGAGTGGTTCCTCCTCTCCGATAAAGGTGAGGACGCTCCGGTTGTGGTCGGGGTCGGAGTGGAGGTTCAGGACAATGACGCCCGGGGCGTTCCGGACGGAGTTTGCTATGCGGGAGATCTTCTCCCGATCGCGACCTTCGCTGAAGTTGGGTACCGCTTCGAAGAGTTTGGGCGGGGCAGCTTGCCCCATGTCAGTACCGCACCACCAGGACGCCACCGACCAGGATCAAAAACACCCCGAGCGCCTTGGGCAGGCTGAATTGCGCCTGTGCGCCGAGGAAACCCAAAGCGTCCAACAGGAGACCGACCAGGAGCTGGGACGCGATCACCAGAGAGAGTGTCCGGGCCACCCCACCCTGTCCCGCAGCGAAGGCGATGCCACCCACGATCAATACCCCGAGAAACCCCGATACCAGGGTATAACCTACCATGCGGCCCGAAAACTCCGGCCTGGACACGAACAAGGAGATCGCGAGCGCCACGAAGCCGGTCGTAAAGCCCGAGAGGGAGGCGACGAGAACCGGCCCCAAAGTCCTCTGAGCTGACGAAATAAAGCTCGCCTGAAGAGCCACAGCAACACCCACCAGCACGGCGAGAATGACCGCGTATCGCAAATGTTACCTCCTAACAGTACCAGCTAAGCTATGGGTTACTGCCTTAAGATACCAGAGTGGGAGCGGTTGGATTCATCCCTTACAACCTTCTGACCGCTCTGCGCTCTTGCAGCGGTCGACGGGTATCTACTTACCTATCCGCCCCGCAGCACGGGCACGAGCAGCCAGCTGTCGACTGTTGGCGAGTTTTGCCGCCCCGCTAGCGGAAGGCCTGAATACCCGTAAGCTTCTGTCCCAGGATGAGGGTGTGGATTTCGCTCGTTCCCTCGTAGGTGAGCACGGACTCTAGGTTGTTCGCGTGCCGCAGCACGGGGTATTCGAGCGTTACGCCGTTCCCGCCCAGGATGGTCCGTGCTTCCCGCGCTATCTTTATGGCCTCCCTAACGTTGTTGAGTTTGCCGAATGATATTTGCTCGGGACGCAGCTTACCATCGTCTTTCATCCGCCCGATGTGAAGCGCGAGCAGCGTGCCCTTGTTTATTTCGAGCATCATGTCTACCAACTTCTGCTGTGTGAGCTGGAAAGAGGCTACGGGTTCTCCGAATTGAATGCGATTCTTTGAGTATTCCAGGGCGCATTCGTAGCAGTCCCGGGCCGCCCCCATCGCGCCCCAGATGATACCGTAGCGGGCCTCGTTAAGGCAGGCGAATGGCGCCCCCAAACCTTTGGCCTCCGGAAGCATCGCCTCTTCGGGAAGCCGGCAATCCTCGAGAGCCAGTTCGCATTGCACAGAAGCGCGCATCGATAATTTGTGCAAGATGTCTGTGGCGGAGAACCCCGGCGCGTTGGTGGGGACCAGAAAGCCGCGGACCCCCTCGTCGGTCTGGGCCCATACCACGGCCACGTCGGCTATGCTACCCATCCCGATCCAACGCTTACTACCGTTTAGCACCCAATCCGAACCATCCCGACGCGCGAAGGTCTTCATGCTGCCGGGGTCGCTGCCAGCCTCGGGTTCGGTGAGACCGAAGCAACCTATCGCCTCGCCCCGGGCCATCTTGGGCAGCCATTCTTGCTTGTGCTCTTCGGAGCCGAACCTGTGTATCGCGGACATCGCAAGGGATCCTTGCACGGAGACGAAGGTTCTAAGGCCCGAGTCGCCGGCTTCGAGCTCCATACAGGCGAGCCCGTAAGTCACGGCGCTCTTCCCGGCGCACCCGTAGCCTTCGAGATGCATGCCGAGTAGGCCCAGACGACCCATCTCCGGCACGATCTCGCGCGGGAAGATCGCGCGCTCCCACCATTCCTGGATGTTGGGCTTGAGCCGCTCGTGCACAAACTTGCGGATATCGGCGCGAACCCTCCGCTCCTCGTCCGTGAACAGGGGTTCTATGTCCAGAAAATCTAGTACCGCGGTTTTTTCTTTTTCCTCAAGCAGCTTCTCGCTCACGCCACGTCCTCTGTTTTCCAAACTCACCTGGCCATCGTTCTCTACCTCTGTAAGGCCGAGCGATTAGTCCTTGACCAAGGTACGGCTGGCCATAGGCGTAGTTTCTCGGGAGTTTTCGCGGGGTATACGCTACTTGTTTTGCTGTAGCGAGTCAAACCAACAGACGGAGGTTAATGTGGAGGATATGCTTGGAGGGGCCAGGATCACCTACATGGGGCACGCGACCTTCAGGTTCGTAACCCCTGGGGACGAGCAGATCATCATAGACCCTTTCCTGACCAA
>JALZFK010000360.1 GCA_030861585.1 Actinomycetota bacterium
GGTCCCCGGGGACCAGGTCTTCGCCCACCACCCGCACCAAAACGTCTTCGTCGTCCCGGCACAGATGCCGGTGCGCCTCCCTGATGGGCTCGACCCGCTGCTCGGCCTCTTTATCGCCAACCTCGAAACTGCCGTAAACGTCGTCCACGACACCCCGCTTCGCCTCGGCGAGACGGCTCTCGTCTTCGGGCAGGGCGTGGTCGGCCTCCTGGTGGCCCAGCTCTTGAGGCTCGCCGGTGTTGGCCGGGTGCTGGCCGTGGATCCCCTGAAGAAGAGACGGGAACTGGCACGCGCCGTGGGGGTGGATGAGGCTTTCGAGCCCGATGGAAACCTGCTTGGGCGCGTGCTCGATGCGACCGGAGGCCGGGGTGCGGACGTAGCGGTCGAGATCAGCGGTTCAGGGAAGGCGTTGCAGGCCGCCATAGATGCCGTCGCAGTCGAGGGGACGGTCGTCGTGGTGTCCTGGTACGGTACGAAGCCCGTTACGCTCTCTCTTGGTGGGCACTTCCATCGGGGAAGGGTGCGGCTCCGATCCTCACAGGTCGGGCGGATGAACCCAGGTCTCGGCCCGCGTTGGGACCGCGCCCGGCGCATGGAGACGGTCCTCAGCCTGTTGCCCCGGCTGCGTTTAAAGGAGCTCGTCTCGCACCGCCTCCCTTTCGAGGAGGCGCCGGAGGCCTACCGGCTCGTGGACGAGCGTCCCGGAGAGGCGGTGCAGGTAATCCTCACATACGACGAACTCTGACTAAAGGAGGCTCGGATGTACGAGGTTTACGTCGCCACGCAGTTCGAGGCGGCGCACCGGCTGGTTGGCGACTTCGGACCAGCAACGAGACCACATGGCCACACCTATCGGATGGAGGCGATCGTGCGCGGCGAACGCCTGAAGGATGACGGAACCCTCTACGATGTCGGCCTGTTGCGCGCGGCGGTCGAAGAGCTGGCCGCCACGCTTCACTACCGAGATCTGAACGAGGTGCCGGACCTCGCGGGCGTGAACACGACCGCGGAGGCGGTGGCCTGCTATTGCTGGGACAAACTCGCACCGACCTTGCACAGTCAGGGGCTCGACTCGTTGACGGTACGCATCTGGGAATCGTCCCAGGTCTACGCTGCGCGCGAAGAAGAACTAGGCTGACCCGGCGGTAGGGTCTTTGCGCGTCGCCTTCGTTACGGTAGGGGACACAAGCCGTTTGACCGGCGGTTACCTCTTCCACGACCGCGTCTTCGCAGGTCTGCGGGAAGAGGGGATCGAGGTGGAGGAGCTTGTGGCTTCCGGAGCGTCCTGGGCGGAGCAGGAGGAGGCTGTGACCCGGCTCGGCTCCGAGCTTGATCTCCAGTGCTTCGACGTGGTCGTCGTGGATGCCCTGGCCCGCGTTGTTTGTGCGCCCTGGCTCGACCGCTGGCGCGAGGCGCGACCGCTCGTGGCGATGATCCACGAGCTACCGAGCGTCGCGACCGTAACTGGCCGGGGGGCGGCTCGGGAACGGAAAGTCGAGGAACCATTGTTGCGCGCCGACCGCCTGATCGCCGTGAGCAATAACGGAAGATCCATCCTCCAAGGCCGGGGTATATCCGCCGGGCGCATCCGCGTCGTTCCGCCCGGGTTCGATCGGCTCGCGTCGCCGGATGTTGGCGTGAATCCATGTGCTCGCGCCGACGCGCCGGTGCGCGTCCTCTCCGTGGCGCAATGGATACCGCGCAAGGGAATTTTGGATCTGGTGCGTGCATGGACGGCCCGGGAGCGAACGGGAGCGATGCTGGAGCTTATCGGCGAGACCGACGCCGACCCTGCCTACGCGGCTTCTGTGCGTACCGCTATAGGGGAGGGGTACGGCGGCTCCATAACGGTGAGCGGACCCGTAGACGATACGAAGCTCGCAGCCGCCTATGCCGCCGCCGACCTTTTCGCGCTGCCCTCCCGGTACGAAGGCTACGGCATCGTCTACGCCGAGGCGCTTGCGTACGGACTGCCGATAATCGCGTGCCATGAGGGGCCTATCCCCGAACTGGTTGGCGAAGAGGCCGCCATATTGGTGCCGCCGGACGACGTCGGAGCGCTCAGCGAGGCCCTGAATCTGTTGCTCGGAAACCCTATCTTAAGAGGCCGGATGTCCATCGCCGCCCATCGCCGCGCGGACCACCTACCGCGCTGGAAAGATACCGTGGCAGCTTTTCAACGGGTTCTGAAAGAGGCCTACGCGTTGCGGCCAGTGCGCCGGCCTCATAGAGGCTCACGGTGAGAAAAAGAACGCGAGCGCCGCGATGACGTAGACGCCACAAAGCATGGCGCCTTCTAGCCAGTTGGACTCGCCGTCTAGGGAGATGAACGCGCTGACGATAACCGCCGCCGCCAAAGCACCGAGTTCCAAAGGGGTGAAAACGAGATCCAAAGGGTGGCCGAGGAGGGGGCCGAGAAAGACCAGTATGGGAGTCACGAAGAGGGCGACCTGCAGGGAAGAACCCAAAGAGACCGCCATCGAGAAGTCCATGTTGTTTCTGTAGGCGATCTGGACGCCGACGACATGCTCGGCGATGTTGCCGACTATGGGGACCAGGATCACGCCGACGAACAGTTCCGAGATGCCGATCTCTTCGACCAGAGGCTCGATGGCTCCCACGAACGCCTCGGAGACGTAGGCGACGGCGGCCGTTGTGCCCAGGAGCAGCGCTAACGAGGCCTTCGGACCGAACGGGACGTCTTCTATCTCGGTGCCCGTGGCCCTCCCCTCCGGGTGACGGAAGTAGAAGATGAGGTACAAGACGTAGAGAAGAATCATCACTACGGCCACTTCGACGCTCAAATACTCAGTGGGCCAGAAGCCCTTCGCAGGACCGGTGGTGGCGAAGATGGTCGGTATCGCGAGCGCGACGGCGACGATCGCGAGCATCGACGAGTTCGCTCCCGCGATAGTCGCCGAGAATTTTTGGGTGCCGTGCTTGAGCCCCCCGATCAGGAAACTCGCACCTAACACCAGCAGCACGTTCCCGATGATCGAGCCGAGGATCGAGGCCTTGACGACGGTTGTCAGGCCCGCCGCCAAGGCAAAGGTGGTAATGAGGAGTTCGGCGGCGTTACCGAAGGTGGCGTTGAGGAGACCACCGATGCGGGGACCCGCGTGGTGGCCGAGGCTCTCGGTGGCCTGCCCGAGGACCCAGGCGAGGCCTATGAGGGCGAGGGAGGTGAGGGTGAAGATCAGAAGGGTCGGGGCGTGGAGGAGCTCGAGGATGACGACGGCCGCCGTGAGCGCGGCCGTGATCCCGTAGACGATTTTGCGGAACAACAAACCCTCCTCGGCCGGATGAGCACGGCGGGTATCTTATAAGATACCAGTGCCGAAAATTCGAGAATCAGGAGAGATCTTTGATCGACTACCACCTGCATGTCGTAGCCCACGGCGACCGCCCAATGACGGTGAAGAACATCCTCACCTATTGCGAGGTCGCCAAGAGCCGCGGTCTCCGCCAAATGGGTATCACCGAGCACGACCGTTACCTGGACGACATAGACCTAGCCGCGTTCCAAGAAGCTCGCGAGGAGTCCCAGGACGTGGAGCTGCGCCTGGGGATCGAGATAGACTTCGTCCCCGGTCAGGAAGAACGCATGGACCGCGACTCGAGCGCGCTCCCTTACGACTACGTCATCGGGAGCGTACATCGGGTGACCGGGGAGGAGATCGACCACCCGGAGCACCGGGAGATTTACGAGAAGATGGAGACCTACGAGCTCTACGAACGGTACTACGCGAACGTGCGCGAAGCCGCTCTTTCGAGGCGCTTCGAGGTCTTAGGTCATCCGGACCTTATCAAGATCTTCCGTCACTTCCCGGATCAGGACATCACCCCGATGCTCGAAGAAACGGCCGACGCCGTGGCCGCTTCGGGCGTCGTCGTGGACGTCAACGCGGCTGGCCTTAGGAAGCCGGTGGGCGAGGTCTACCCCTCCCGGCGAATGCTCGAGATGTTCCACCGGCGGGGCGTCCCTATAGTTCTCTCCTCCGACGCCCATACGCCCGACCAAGTCGCCCTGGGCTACGACAAGAGCCTGAAGCTCGTCCACGACGTCGGCTACCGGGAGGTCGTCACCTTCAAGGATCGGGAGCGTGGCACCCTTCCGTTGACATGACCGAGGAGCTGTTTCTCGGTGATTCCTACCTCAGGGAGTTCGCAGCTCGCGTAATCGGTCTCCACGGGCGGGAGGTGATCCTCGACAGGACTACCTTCTACCCCGGCGGCGGAGGCCAACCCGCGGATAAGGGCTCCCTTGGCGTTGGCCCGATACACGCGAGCGTGGTGGACGTCCGGCGCGAAGGAAGCGGCATCGTCCATGTCCTCGACAACGCTATTCCGGATACCGTCCGGACGCTCCACGGTGAACTCGATTGGGAGCGGCGCTACGCCCACATGCGCTACCACACCGCCCTGCACGTGCTCTCCGGCGTGATCTGGAAGGCCTTCGGCGCGAGGGTGACGGGCAGCCAGATGCGCGAGGTGCGCGCCCGGATGGACTTTTCTTTTCCCGGGGAATGGACGGTAGACGTCGTTGGCGAGATAGAGCGCCTGACGAACGAGGCTTTAGGCGAGGGGCATCCCGTGAAGGTCTACGAGCTTTCTCGCGAAAAAGCACTAAAAAACGCGGACTTCATCCGGACGCAGGCCAACCTGGTTCCCGAGCGGGTAAAGGTAGTGCGCATCGTGGAGATCGAGGGCATAGACGCCCAAGCCGACGGCGGCACCCATGTCGCCAACACCCGAGAGGTTGGTACCCTGGAGATCACGAACCACAAGAGCAAGGGCCGCCAGAACAAACGGG
>JALZFK010000375.1 GCA_030861585.1 Actinomycetota bacterium
ACCTTTGCGGGCATCATCATCCTCATGCTCTACATCTACTACTCGGCGTTCATCATGCTCGTCGGCGCCCAGCTGAACCAGGTCATAGAAGAACACATCCCCGAAGGCAAGGACGAGGGCGAGAAAACGCTCAACACCAACGAGTAGTAGTTCGTGCTTGCTGCCGGTACTGGCTCGAGTGAGGCACTTCGGGGCGCTAACCTCCCGACATCTTTGGCGGTGGATGTAGAGCGAGCTTGGGAAAGGGGAGCCGTACCTCTGGACGGAACTCCACGCGAGGCACACCGCCTCCAACAACGCGCTGGCTACGCAGGACAAGGGTAAATTTCCCTTCGAGCTCGAGTTCGTGGCGGCCGAGAGCATGGTGCCTCGGGTGTTTGAAGGGGACGGAAGACAGGCGATACCGTTGCCTGACTTGCGCTTCTGAATTTTCCAGCTTTTGAACCGTTCTTCTACCGCACAACCAGAACTTACCCCGTTATCTAGCTGGGGAAGGACGAGCATGGGATATCTCAGCATCCGCGGCGCGAGATGGGGTGGAGGTCTACACGGAAAGTAGGGTGGTGATCTCGCGGCGGTGAACGCCTCGATGCGAGGGATGGTGACCTAGGGATGGGGCTGTTTGATGAAGGTGGGGTTGTTAGGCGCGGGAAGAATAGGCGCGTTTCGCGCTGGGTTGTTGGCCGAGTAAAGTCCTCGATACCCTCATGGTCGGCGACATCGAGGCGCAGCGTGCGGCGGCGGTCGCAGAAGAGGTTGGGAGGCAATGCGCCACATTGAGGAAGTCCTTGGTTCGGGGCTCGACGCCGTGGCCGTCGCGGCCACAACGTCGGCGCACGCGGAACTGATAATGCCTGTTTGGACGAGGGTCTGCCAACGTTCTGCCAGGAGCCGATCGCGCTCGGCTACGAGGAGACCGTTGCGACAGTGGAGAACGAAAATAGGTAAAGCGAGAAGTATTATTGACGCGAGTATTACAGGGAAGTAAAGTGGGGAGCCTGGGGCACCTTATTAGTACGGTGCGAGGGTAAGGAGGGAGGAGCACTATGACCGAGGTGGCTTTACTCCAGCTGCAGGTCTCCGTCGACGACTCGTGGTTGGACTATCTCATCATAGGCCTGTATTTCTTGTTTGTCTTGGGTATAGGGGCGGTGCTGAGGAACCGGATGCGAACCTCGGAAGACTACTTCCTCTCCGGGCGGTCGCTACCGAGTTGGGTTACGGGCCTTGCTTTCCTTGGGGCGAACCTGGGCGCTTTGGAGATATTGGGTATGGGAGCCGGGGCTGCCCAGTACGGGCTCATGACGTCGCACTTCTACTGGATCGGTGCGATCCCCGCGATGGTGTTCATCGCCCTATTCATGATGCCGTTCTACTACGCGAGCCGGGTGCACTCCGTCCCTGGCTACCTGAAGTTGCGCTACAACGAGGCTACCAGGGGATTCAACGCGATCCTGTTCGCCATCTTTATGGTCCTGTTAAGCGGCCTCAACATGTACGCCATGGCGATAGTGTTCAAGCTGCTTCTAGGGTGGTCGATCACCGCGAGCATCTTGCTCTCGGCGGGTATAACCATGACGTACTTGCTCCTGGGCGGGCTTTCGTCTTCCATCTACAACGAGGTTTTGCAGTTCTTTCTTATAGTGCTCGGCCTCGTGCCACTCGTTGTCTTCGCGCTGGTGGCCGTGGGGGGCTGGTCGGGGCTCCAGGAGTCCGTGAACAAGCCAGAGTTCTTCCACTTGTGGGCCGACACGGGAAGCACTGACAACCCGATGGCTGTACGGTGGTTTGGTATCGTCCTAGGCTTAGGCTTCGTCATGAGCTTTGGTTACTGGTGTACGGACTTCTTGGTGGTCCAGAGGGCGCTCGCTGCCGAGGACCAAGCGGCCGCGCAGCGTACGCCGCTCATCGCGGCTTTCCCAAAGATCCTTTTCGGCATTTTGGCGATCTTCCCGGGGCTTATCGCCATCAGCGTCTTCCCCAGCCTCGGCCAGAGCGAGGGCCTGGAGAACTCCTTTAACATGGCCATCCCGTACACGATGGCCTACTACTTCCCGACCGGCTTGCTCGGGTTGGGGCTGACGGCCCTACTGGCGTCCTTCATGAGTGGGATGGCGGGGAACGTTACCGCCTTCAACACGGTTTGGACCTACGACATCTACCGGTCCTACATCCGGCCCAACGAAGCCGACCGGCACTACCTGAACATGGGCCGCATCGCCACGGTCGTGGGGGTACTCCTTAGCATAGGGACCGCCTATATCGTGATGGCGTTCGAGAGCATACTCGACTACCTCCAGCTCTTGCACGGTATATTTCTGGCGCCGCTGTTCGGAGTGTTCTTGCTGGGGATGTTCTGGAGGCGCGCGACGCCTTGGGGCGGCTTTGCGGGGCTCGTCTCGGGAACGGCTGCGGGCCTGGGACTCTGGGGTTTGGAGCTCGCGGGGCTTCTCTCTTACGGCAGCCCGATGGCGGGGAACTTCTGGCGGTCTTGGTGGGCCTGGGTAGTCGGCGCCGTTGTCCTCGTGGTCGTCTCGCTCCTTACCTCTCGATCCCGCAAGACCGACGAGGAGCTTCGCAACCTGGTCTGGGGCATGACGGAGAAGAAGGAGGCCGAGGAGCAAGCCTGGTACAAGAAGCCCTGGGTCTTGGCCGTGACCGCGCTTGTCATTACGGTCGTATTGAACATAATCTTCTTCTAAAGGAGGAGACCTATGTCCGAGGAAAACTTGAAGAGGGCCGAGGAAAAGGTGGAAGGAGCCCTGCAAGCCGGAGGAGGTCACGCCCTAGCGATAGGGTTTTACATCGGGACCATCATACTGGTCATCGGCACGCTTCTGGCTTTGTACGGACTCTTGGGCCCTGCGGCGCAAGAATACAAGAGCTTGGGGATCAACATAAACCTGTGGTGGGGGCTGTTCATGGTCGTTTTTGGCTGCGTGGCCCTGGGCCTGAGCTACGCGTCCCCCCGCCGCCGGGCGGCCCAAAGGGCCGCGGGGGAGAGCAGCCGCAACTCCTAAAGAATGTCGACAACCCCAGGGTGCTGCACGTTCTCCGCGGTATCGGACTATAACCTCAACAGTGGCCTGAAGAAGCCGGAAGGAGGACCTCCGCCTTATGCGGAACCGGGGTTAGCCTAGATACGTACGTCCCCAAACCGGAGCCGTCAAGCACACCAACACTTGAGGAGGACGGAGTATGAACCACGGGGAGGGCCCTTGGAACGAGCAGGGACCAAAGAAGGAGCGCGAGACGAAGGACGACGCCCGCTACATAATCTTCTACACGTTCGCCGACGATGATGAGGTGGGGGAGAGAGAACCCCCCGATAAAGAGGGCGCGACTTCTTGAACCAGCTCAGGTGGGACCCTACTTCGCGCGAGTGGGTCGCCTACGCCACCCATCGCCAGGACCGCACCTTCCTCCCGCCTCCAGAGTATTGCCCCTTATGCCCGACGAAGCCGGGCGGCTTCCCGACCGAGGTGCCCCGCGAGTTCTACGACATCGTCGTCTTCGAAAACAAGTTCCCTTCTTTCTCCCCGAAAGCCTCCGATCCGGACGAGCTTGGCACCGTCCTCGCCCCGACCGCCCCTGGGCGTGGCATCAGCGAGGTTGTCCTCTACTCTGAGGACCACGACGCGAGCCTCGCGGGTATGCCAGAGAACCGGGTTCACAACCTCGTCGAAGTGTGGGCCGATCGCTACCGGGAGCTCGGGTCTCGCGAGGAGGTAGCGTACGTCTTCATTTTTGAGAACAAGGGCGAGGCTATCGGGGTGACGCTGCATCACCCGCACGGTCAGATCTACGGCTACCCCTTCGTACCCCCGCGTCCGGCGAGGGAGCTTGGGGCCGCGCGCGACCACCGCGAAGAACACGGTAGCTGCCTCTACTGCGACCTCCTCGCCGAAGAGCACGCCGACGGGCGACGGATCCTCTACAAAGGCGATCACTTCACCGCCTTCGTTCCTTTCTACGCCCGCTATCCTTACGAGGTCCACACCTACGCCCGTCGCTGCGTCCCCTCGATAGCACAGCTGACCGGCGCCGAGAAAGGGGACCTCGCCCGTGTCCTCAAGCGACTCCTGATAGGCTACGACGCGCTCTTTGGCTTCTCCCTGCCATACGTGATGGCGATGCACCAAGCCCCGACGGACAGCGGAGAGTACGAAAGCGTTGCTCACTTCCACATCGAGTTCTATCCCCCGAACCGAACTGCCGAGAAGCTCAAGTACCTCGCGGGGAGCGAGCTGGGGGCTGGCGCCTTCATCGTGGACGCGCTGCCAGAGACGACCGCCGCCGCGCTGCGCGAGGCGATCGAAGATGCCGGGAATACGAGAGCACCCGCGGGACACGACGAGGGAGGGTGATAGGACCATATGTGGCGAGTCGAGGAGCAAGCCGCACGCGCCTATGAGGAGAAATACGAGGAGGCCCCGGCGCTCGTGGCGAGCGCTCCGGGCCGCGTAAACCTCATCGGCGAACATACCGACTACAACGCCGGCTTTGTCTTACCTTGCGCCGTCGGTCACCGCATCGCCGTCGCTATCGACGTTGCCCAGGACAGAGGGGCTCTCTACTCCGCCGATTTCGACGAATGGCGCCCTCTAGGGGAGGACCCGGACGACTCATGGGCCGACTACCCGCGTGGCGTGGCTTGGGCGCTCCGGGAGGCTGGGATGGAGGTGCCGGCGTTCCGCGCGGCCTTTACGGGGGACGTGCCCCAGGGGTCGGGGCTCTCGTCTAGCGCGGCCATCGAGGCGGCTACGGCGCTCGCCCTCAACGCGCTCTTCGGGTTGGAAAAGTCGAGGAAGGACCTCGCCCTCCTGTGTCAGAAGGCCGAGAACGACTTTGTCGGGGTCCCGTGCGGCATCATGGATCAGTACGCCTCGCTCTTATGCGAGGCCGGCTCCGCCCTCCTCATAGATTGTCGCTCGCTCGAGGCGGAGCCCGTCCCGCTTGACCTTGAGGGGGCCGACCTCGCCCTCCTCGTCTGCGACACCCGCGCCGAGCGCGACCTGGCGGCCACCGGCTACGAAGTTCGGAGAAAGACCTGCAAAGAAGCTGCGCGGAGGCTCGGCGTGGAGGCGCTCCGGGACGCCTCAGAGACAGACCTCGGGAATCTCTCGGGCGACGAGCTCAAACGCGCCCGCCACGTCGTCCGCGAGAATGCTCGGGTCTTGGAGGGAGTCCGCGCGCTCGACGCCGGGGACTTTACAGGCTTCGGTCGCCTGATGTACGGCTCGCACCGCTCCTTACGCGACGACTACGAGGTCTCGACCTCCGAGCTCGACGCCTTCGTCGAGGTCGCGCGGGAGGCTGGCTCTTTGGGCGCCCGGCTCACCGGAGCAGGCTTCGGCGGCTGCGCCATCGCCCTCGTTGCCGCAGACGGGGCGGATGGGCTCGCCTCCTCCGTTCGACGCAGGTTTGAGGAGGAGGGTTTCGAGGAGCCGGCATTCTATGAGTTCCGTCCCGCTGCCGGCGCGGAGGTTGCGGCCTAGCCCTCCGCAAGGATCATTTTTACCTGCAAAAGGGTATATTTTGGTAGGTACAAGCCTAGTTTAGCATCCGCTACTCTCGGGTATCGAAATAACGTCGTAGGCGGCTAATTTAAGACGGAGGTTGACGTGGCGAACGAACTACAGGGACGCAAGATCGCCATCCTGGCCGAGGATGGGGTCGAGCAAGTCGAGTTGGTCGAACCGCGCCGGGCGGTCGAGGAAGCTGGAGCCCAGGTAGAACTGCTCTCGACGAATACCGGGGAGATCCAGGCCGTCGAAGGGGAGATTAACCCGGCCGACACCTTCCCGGTCGACCGGGCAGTATCGGAGGCGTCGCCCGACGAGTACGACGCCCTGGTGCTGCCGGGTGGCGTAGCCAACCCGGACAACGTGCGGGCGGA
Source organism: Actinomycetota bacterium (assembly GCA_030861585.1). Taxonomy (GTDB): domain Bacteria; phylum Actinomycetota; class Rubrobacteria; order Rubrobacterales; family Rubrobacteraceae; genus Rubrobacter_F. The sequence continues at coordinate 5,900 of JALZFK010000375.1, forward strand.
CCCGAATGCCGTGCAGTTTATCCGCGGCTTCTTCGAGCAGGGTAAGCCGGTGGGCGCCATCTGCCACGCGCCATGGATGCTTGTCGAGGCGGATGTGGTCCAAGGCCGGAAACTGACCTCCTTCCCGAGCATACAGACCGACGTCGAGAACGCGGGCGGTAACTGGGTCAACGAGGAGGTCGTCGTCGACCAGGGCCTCGTCACGAGCCGCGACCCCGGTGACCTGGATGCGTTCAACGCCAAGATCGTCGAGGAGTTTGCTGAAGGCGAGCACGAGGAGCAGAAGCGTAGCACGTAGAGTGTCGTGCTGGCGCAGGAGGAGGCCCACTTGCGCGCCCTCACCGAGGTGGTCTGAGACGAGCCCGGCGTCTGCGGGGGAGATCCTTCCTTGCTGGGCTTCGGGTCGCGAGGTTAGGCTCGGCCGAAGTTGCGATCGCGGGCTCCTACTAGATGCCTTCCTCTGACATTCGGGCCCTGACTCGCGTCCTATGCCGCGCTGTGGCAGCTTGGCGGCCGCCTCCGCTTCGAGACGTGCCAATATTTGCCCCTGTCTTCGGGAGGTCTAGGGGATTGCTCGGCCTCGGCCAGCGCGAACCCGTTGACGTAGTCCGCCACTAGATCCGCTGCCCGCACCATCGTGGGGGCGCCCTCACACCAGGGACAGTTAGGGTGACCCTGGCGTTCCCGCCTTGCGGGCCGCTCGGAGCGTGAGTCCGGTTTTTAGTTCTGTTACCTCCTTGTTATCGTCCTGTTATTCGCGCGGCGTATACCGACAACGATCGGTTATAGTTCCGAGAGCTCGTAAACGGGGTGAGCCACATCCTCAAGCAGAAACGCATCGGTGGCCGCTACAGCCTGCGCGACCCTTTGGGCCGCGGAGGTATGGCTGAGGTCTTCCTGGCGCACGACGAGGTCCTCAATCGGGACGTTGCTCTCAAGATCCTAAGGGAGCAATACGCCGACGACGAGGGCTTCGTTGAGCGCTTCAGGCGTGAGGCCCAAAGTGCCGCGTCCCTCAACCATCCGCACATGGTTCACGTCTACGATTGGGGACGGTCGGAGGATGGTGCAGCCTACTACATGGCCATGGAGTACGTGCCCGGCGGCACTCTCAAAGACTGCATCCTCGCAGAGGGACCCCTGCCTCCCCGCACGGCGGTCCGGGTCGCTTCCCAGATCGCCGAGGCCCTCGAAGCCGCTCACACGCGTGGCGTGGTCCACCGGGATGTGAAGCCCCAGAACGTCCTCCTGACCGCCTCGGGGGAGGCAAAGGTGACGGACTTCGGCATCGCCCAGGCCGCGAGCGCGACCACCACCTCACGGTCCGGCCTGATCCTAGGCACCGCGGGCTACATGCCCCCCGAGCAGGCAAATGGCGGGTCCGTAGGCCCCCAGAGCGACCTGTACTCCCTGGGTGTCGTGCTCTACGAGATGCTCACCGGGGAAGTGCCTTACGAAGCCCACACCCCAGGAATCGTGGCCACGAAGCACTTTGCGGAGCTGCCACGGTCTCCCAGGGAAGCCAACCCCGAGGTTCCGGAGGAGATCGACGCCCTCACGCTGCGACTGTTGGCCAAGAACCCGGCTGACCGCTACGGGAGCGCGACGGAGCTCCTTGGAGATCTCCGGCGAATTAGGGAAGGACTGCCGTCACCCTTGGCGGAGGTCGAGCCGGTCGCGATGGACCGGCCCGTGTTACCGACACCGCCGGTCCTCGCGAATCC
>JALZFK010000393.1 GCA_030861585.1 Actinomycetota bacterium
GTTTCGTAGAAGCTGTTGAGGTACGTGCCCGGCAGGCCGTGGGGCTCGCCCTCCTCGAGGTTCGCTCGCAGGCCGATGTGCCCGTTGGAGAGGGCAAAGATCGACTCGCTCTGGGCGAGCACGGAGAGGTCTAACTCGGTCTCGCGGACCGCCCACGGCTCGGGTGGAAAGCAGCGGTGCCGGATCATCGTTCCCCCAGCAGCTCGGAGAGATCGGGAACCACGATGCTCGCGCCATGCTCGCGCAACGCCTCGGCCTGCCCAACGCGGTCGACGCCGACGACGCACGCGAAGCCCCCCGCCCGCCCGGCGGCCACACCGGCGAGCGCGTCCTCAAAGACCGCGGCCTTTTCGGGGCCCACGCCGAGCGCCCGCGCGCCGGCCACGAAGGTGTCCGGCGCCGGCTTCCCCTTCAGCCCCTCGCGCTCGGCCACCACCCCATCGATGCGGGCATCGAAGAACCCCTCGATGCCGGCGGCTACCAGCACGTCGCGGGTGTTGGTGCTCGAAGACACCACAGCGCGGCGAAGGCCGGCGTCGCGTGCCGCCTCGAGGTAGCGCACCGAGCCTTCGTAGGCTTGCACGCCCCCCTCGCGGATCATCCGCAAGACTATCTCGTTCTTGCGGTTGCCCAACCCAAAGACGGTCTCGACGTCCGGCGGGTCGTCGGCATCGCCCTCGGGCAGCTCGATGCCACGCGCGACCAAAAACGATCGCACGCCGTCGTAGCGTGGCTTGCCGTCGACGTACTCGGAATAGTCGGCGACCGGGTCGAACGGGACGAACTCCTCCCCCGTTCGCGCCGCCCGCTCGCGCAGGTACCCGTCGAGCATCTCCTTCCAGGCCGCGGCATGAACCGTCGCCGTCCGGGTCAGCACGCCGTCGAGGTCGAACAAACACGCTCGCACGCTCTCCGGCAAGCCGACCACGGCGGCACCATCCGCCCGGTCCCACGGACCATCTCCTCTGGACGCGCCGCTGGGCATCATCTGTTGCCTTGGAAGCTTGCCAGCGCCCCCAGGATCGCCAAGCCGAACCCAGAGAGGTTCAAAACGTTGCGCGCCGCGTGTAGCCTGTCCCAGCGTGCCCGAAGCTCGAGGAACTCCTCCCTAGAAGTCGCCTCAGGATCGAGCTCGAGCGTACGCCGGTTTATGGGTATGTTGGCGCTCAGGGTTATCGTGAGCATCGTCGCATAGCAGAGCATCCCCCCGAGGCCCAACAGGAACGGCAAAGACCTCCTGCGATCAGAGATAAGGGACAGCACCGCAACGAAAGAGAGCAGGGCCCCGGTCATCAGAGCGGGCATCATCTTGCCGTAACGGCGCGTGACTGCTTGCTCGGCGCGCACATGGGCCTGGTGGGGCAGCTCACCAAGCGCCGGATGCAATGCTGCCCAGCTGCCGAACTCGTTGCCGGTCAGCACTCCCGTCAGAAACAGATTCGCGAACCGGGCCGCCTTCAAAGCCATCAGCTTATCCTCCTGCCTGCTTGGGGTTCTAAAGAGAGGTTGTTTACCCAGGAATACACGCTGCACAACCAACCATCCCCGCTCCCCAGCGGTAAGAGGTGTAGAAAAGGTCGTTGGTTTCCGAGAAGGCCCGTGCTCGGCTATTATTGGGGGAACAAAGGCAGCCGGCTCTATGAGATTGTTCCGCTTGGCAGCTACGCAAGATGCCCAGCCCCACACCTTGTGAGGCATTCTACTAACTTAAGTAACCCGCCTCTATTAGGGTAGCGGTGCCGATCTTAAGAGCTAAATAAAACTGCTCGTTTCGGGAAAAGAGCCAAGGAGGTGAAAGAGATAGTGAAGCGCATACTTATGCTTCTTACGGTAGCCCTCGTTGTTGTGGCTATGTTGGTAGTTATGGCTTCTCCGGGCTTCGCCAAGATAACTAAAACTAACGGCGGTGGCAACACCCCACAAGGTAATGCATTTGGTGTACCGAGCACCAACCCAGCGGGTCACGAACCACCGGGGCACAACAAGAAACCGGGACGAGGCTAATAAGTTTAGTAGGGATCGGCGTCTTTAATAAAAGACGCCGATCCCCGGCCTGTTGCCCGGTTTTCAGCATCCTCCACTGGTACGGCACCCGACGACTTCGTCCTGCAACAATGCGTGAGCCCTCTCGAAAGCTTTTTAGCGGCAGCCAAGTCTTAGAGAACCTCTATACACCGACAACTAAGTTTCCGAGAACACCACTTCTGGGCATCTGAGTTAATAGAGGCACAGCCTGCTATTGCCACAAACCGGGTGTATCGTATTTATCCCAGCTTTCTACTACCCTCCCGCCAGCTATACGGAAGATGGCGATAGCTTCCACCACTATTCGCTGGCCAGTTGGGCTAACTCCTCTAAATTTGCCCTGATGCGTGGCGCTCGTTCTCCAGCGGGTTGCCACCTTATCCCCTTCGGCCACCATATCTTCGACTACGGTGCGGCTGTCGGGGAAGGCTGCAAGCCATTCGGCGACGAACCGCTTGATGTTCTCGCGTCCAGCCATTTCGGGATTCGAGGGGGTATGGTCGATGTACTCTACAGCCAAGACCTCATCGGCTATCTCGTCGTTTCCTGTGTTTAGGAACCCTTCGATGAGCTGTCGAACCACGGCCTTATTAAAGTCTTCGTCCATGAGGCTATTGTCTCCGATGAGAAGCTCCTCCGTAGCACCACCTTTCAGC
>JALZFK010000199.1 GCA_030861585.1 Actinomycetota bacterium
AGCAATAGCCGACGGCTACACGACTATAAAAGCGGCGTCCCGGCCCGCGTAGAGCTCGAGGGCACCGGCGACGGCTTCGGCCACGGTGACGGGGTAGTAGGGGTCGGAGGCGAGCTCGAGCTCGTGGGGGTTGGTGAGGTAGAGGGGCTCCAGCAAGACGGCCGGCATATTGGTCTCCCGCAGGATGTCGTAGGAGCGGCCGAACTCGCCGACGTCGAGCGTCTCTAAAGCCCGGCTGACGCCCCTCTGGATGTATGTCGCCGCCATGCGACCCCGGTGCGATTGGTAGCCCAAGCGGCTGAAGTAAAAGGAGGCCGTACCCGAGGCCTTAGGCGACCTGTAGGCGGCGTGGTGGATGGAGATGATCATCTTCGCCTTCGAAGCGTTGGCGAGGTACGCCCGATCGGAGTTCGAGACCTCCTCCTCGCCGCTGCGGGTGAGCAGAACCTCGCGGGCCGGCAGTATCTGGGCGAGCTCTTGGGCTACGGCCAGGTTTAGATCCGCCTCCGACAGACCCGATGGGCAGACGTGTCCCCTGTCTCGTCCGCCGTGGGCAGCGTCCACAACGATGGTGCCGGAGAAGAGGTCCTCGGGGAAGTAGCCGCCGTTTTTGTCCGGGAATTGGTGGGTGCCTAAGGTTTGAGTAGCGTAGGTCTTCAAGACCCTAAACACCCCGTCGTCGACGACGCCGTCGGGTATGAGACCGGCGTTGCGTTGAAATTCCCTCGTGGCGCGAGCGGTGCGCTCGTCGAAGAGGCCGTTTACCGCGCCGGGGTCGAAGCCCAAGTCGTTGAGCATGCGCTGGAGCTCCTGAACGTCTGCGCCGCGGAAGGGCGGCTGGCGCAAATATAGAAGCCGCCCTCCCGACTTATACCCGGCCTCGACGATCTCGCCATAGGTGGTCTCCCCGACCACCCCATCGGCGATGATGCCCATGCCTTGCTGGAAGGCCTTCACGGCCAGCTCGGTTTGGGGCCCGAAGACCCCGTCCATGCCACGGTTGCCAAGATCGAGCCCCAAGGACAGCAGGCGGGTCTGGAGGTCCACGACCTCCCGGCCCCTGTCCCCCCTACGCAGCGCGCGCACGGCCTAAGAAAGTCCTTCGAATGGTTCGGTTGAGCGAAGGCGCATAAAAAGCTCCGAGCGGCCCTCTAAAAATTGCGCGCCGGGCTTCTCTCTAAGAAGATGCCCGGCGCCGAGGGCCGCGGTTGGGGATACGCTCCTACCCCTTAGGGTAGTCCTCGACAACCCCGAGGATGTCGTCGGCATCGAGGATCAAGAAATCCTCGTTGTCGAGCCGGATCTCGGTCCCCGAGTACTTGGCGAAGACGATGACGTCACCCTCGCTGACCTTGGCCCCGTTCTCGAACTCCCCGACCGAGATGACCTCCGCCATCTGCGGCTTCTCCTTGGCCGTGTCCGGGAGAACGATGCCCGACGCCGTCGTCTCCTCACGCTCGACCGTCTTAACCAGAGCCCTCTCGCCGAGTGGCCTGAACTTCATCCCTCTACACCTCCTTGAGCTCTTCCAACTTTGCATACCGCCCGGTACGCCCCGAAAACCTCGAGGCCCGCCGGACCCCACAAATCTTATGCCCGAGATTGTAACCGGCCGGGTTACGAGAAGCAATCGCGCAATGCGGTAGCGGCTCGCGCTCCCCGGCCTCGACGGTTAGAGCCCGAGCTGCGAGGCAAGCTGGTTCTTAGGTAGTGCACCGACGGCCTGCTGGGTGACACGGCCGCTCTCGAAGCGGGCGATGGTGGGGATGCTCGTTATCTGGTAGCTCATCGCGGTCTGCGGATTGTCGTCCACGTTCAGCTTGACGAAGCGCACGTCGTCGCGACTCTCGCTCATCTCGTCCAGGATCGGGGAGACGCGCCGGCACGGCACGCACCACGGCGCCCAGAAGTCCACTATGACCGGCTTCTCCGCCTTCAGAACCTCGCCCTCGAACGTGGCATCTGTGACCTCGGCGACAGCCATAAAAACCTCCGAATCTTCATCGAACCTCTCCGACGGGGACAGTCTACCACGCCCCGGCGCTAGTTCGTTCGCCGATCGTCGTGCGCGAGGTCGCGGCAAAAACTTGCACCTCAGTGGCCGTCTGCGACCCTGACCCTCATCTAGGACCGGCGGCCAAGAGCTACACCCCGCCCAGGCTTGGGCTGTCTGCCAGAACCTCTACCTGGACCGCTTCGGCGAGCTCCTCGGCTCGCTGCGCCTCGAAGGAGCCGGCGCCCAAGGTTTCGGCGTTAGCTGCGGCGCAGCCGGCGGCCATGCGCACGGCTTCGACCGCCGAGAGTTTGCGGTGCAAGAGACCCGCCAAGAGGCCCGCAAGGTAGGCGTCCCCACTCCCGATGGTCGAGAGGGCCTCCACCTTGGGAGCCCGGGCAGAGCCCACCCCATCTTTCGCGGTCAGGTAGGAGTAGCCCTCGGGCGAGGTCATGCACGCGTCTTTGGCCCCGAGCTCGACGAGCCTGCGCACCCCCCGCAGGTAATCCTCCCCCTCGATAAAGTCGAAGCCCGCCGCGCTCTCGGCCTCGTGTTGGTTGGGGCTCACCAAGGAGGGGTTCGCCTTCAGTGCCGCCTTCAGAACCGTAGGCGGCGCGTCGACGACCGTGTACAAGTCCTCCTCGCGAGCCTTGTACACGAGGCCCGCGAGGAAGTTCGCGTCCAGGTTCGTCGGCAGGCTTCCAGCGAATACGACCGCAGTCGCGTACTCCATCAGGAACGCGAGGCGCCTGGAGAACTCGCGGGCCTCCTCGGGCGAGACCACGGGGCCGTGTTCGTTGATCTCCGTCTGCGTACCCGTGGTCGGGTCTACGATGGCGGTCGAGGTCCTCGAAGGGCTTGAGATCTCGACGAGGTCGAAGGGGATAGCCGCTTGCGCGAGCCCGTCCCGGATGGCGTCCCCGTTGCGCCCACCCACCAAGCCGGTTGCCAGGACCGGCACGTCGAGGGCGCGCAAGGCCCGGGCGACGTTTATGCCCTTACCACCCGCGAGCGCTATGCTTTCCGGTGCTCGGTGGCGGTGCCCGAGCGTGAGGCTCGGGACGACGAGGGTCCGATCCACGGCGGCGTTGAGGGTGACGGTCAGGATCATCTTCGTACCTCCCCTTTCCCCGGGATCTTCTACCCGAAGATACCCCTGTATACACCACACCGGCGACA
>JALZFK010000204.1 GCA_030861585.1 Actinomycetota bacterium
ACGGCCTTCATCAAGCCTATGTTGCCCTCCTGGATCAAATCCTCGAAGGGCAGCCCCATCCCACGGTATCTTTTCGCCACGGACACGACGAGCCTGAGGTTCTTCTCGATGAGCCTGGTCCGAGCCCGCCTGTCCCCACCCTTCGCCTGCCTGCTCAGGCCTATCTCTTCCTCGGGAGTGAGGAGTTCGTCTCGCGCTATACGCGAGAGGTATCCTCGCAAAAGCTCCGGCGTCTCGTACTCACCGCTCGGGTGGCGACTCACACGTCTTGACATCTCGCCGTTCGGTCTCCTTTCGCGCGGTAGCCTGCGAGAGATCTCGGAGATTCCCCGCATGTTCTCGGAGTTTCCCATGTTCCGCCCCTCAGTCTGGGCGCCCGGCCTGAGATCAACCTAAGAGAAACCTATGAATTTTCATAGGAACGCCCGTGGGAGGCGTGTAGGAAGCTCCTGCCGGTTGCGGTTCTGGCTACAGCCGTGATGCTCGAGCACGGTTTGCGCCACCCTTCGCCTCTTCCGTCAACCTAGGAACCGCGTGCCCGCTTCCTCTGGTGGTATCCGGCAAAGGCCACGGGTCCCGCCTAGCTAGCACGTTTTTCGAGTTGCCATGGAGAGGTAGCTTCGAGGAAGGGCGCCTTCGGTACGTAGCCCATCCCACGACGAGCAACGTTGTGAGGTAGAAGACCAGCGCGAAGGGTGATCCGGCATCGGTACCGGCTAGAAGGCCATGTAAGAGTCCGAGCGCGAAGGTGAGGTACGAAGCGGCGTGCACGATACGCCACCCAGCCAACAACTGCCTGAGGGCGCCGCTCGCCGCGGCCAGAACGAGTAAGAGCATGGCGAGTCAGCCCAGGGTTGTCCCGAGCGGTTCGTAGCTCGCGGTCCAGGGCACGAGCACGAGCTGCGCCACGGTGAACTCGACGAACGCGTCAAGCCAGAGCGCGAGCAGGTGAACGGCGGTCGCCAAGAGCGCCGCGATGCCCAAGGCGCGATGCAGCGCGTAAACGCGGGCGGGAAGACCCCCAAGCGAGAGCCGCGCGGGGCGGCGAGCGCCGAGAACTATGGCCCCGGTGGCGGCAAGGAAAGCGACGAAGCCAGCTGCCCACGCCGTAGCCCACGTAAGGCTGATGTCGGCGACCGCTGCCCCACCGAGGTCGATCGCAGCGTGGGAAAAGGCGAGGAAGCGCGCGATCGTCGCGGCGGAGAAGCAGATCGAGCCACAGGCAAGAAGGGTACGCTTCATGGGAGGATCCCAGCCGACCCCTGCGATCCCGCCGAACAACGCCACACCGGCGATCGCGGGAAGATCGAGAAGGCTCGTGGTCCCGCTCAACGCAGCGATGGCGAGTGCAAAGACGCCGAGGGCAGCAGCCGTCCATGCTCGACGCGCCTGGCCCCCTGTCGAAACCACGAGGATGGCGACCGCGGTCGCGGTACCGGCCAGCGCGAGGCCGAGCAGCGTGAGAAGCGCAACCGTCAGCTCAACACCTCCGTCCGACCCTGACGATACGTGACGACCGCCCGGCACCTCTCGTCGAGGCGCTCGAGGGCCGCTATGCCCTCTATGATCAAGAGCTTCGCCGCCTGGTCGGCTTCGAGGATGCTCGGGGCGGCGACGGTCGCGGAGGAGATCTCGCCGTTCGCCGGCGCCCCGGTGCGCGGGTCTATCAAGTGGTGGGCCTTGCGTCCGGCCGCGGGCCAGGCCCGACGCTCCGTGGTAGAGGTGGCTATCGCCAGTGGCGAACCGGCGAACATTCCTACGGCGTGCTCGTCGTGCACGACGGCCGCCCTCCAGGACTCGCCTTGCTCATCGGTGCCCAACGCCACGATGTCGCCGCCCACGTCGACGAGCACGCCCACATGACCGGCCAGGTGGGCCGCGGCCCATCCGATGCCTAGGGCCTTCCCGACGCCGCGAGGTCCAGGCACACGCCCGGGGGCAGCGAGATCTCTCCCGACTCTCTTACCCAAGCCGCCATGTCGACGGGGACCAGTGGCTCCACCGGTTCGACCTCCCCGACATCGCCGTCGGGGATGCCCCCCCTGTAGCCGAATCTTTCGAGGGGTACGATCACGCGGGGATCCAGCAACCCGCCGGACCACTCGTACGCCCGGATCGCCTCGCGGAAGGCGATCAACAGCCGCTCGCCGGCGACCGCGGTTCCCGAGCGGTTTAGGCGCGAGAGCTCGCTGTCCCCCCGGAACCTGGAGAGTGCCTGCTCGGTGGCCTCCAGGTCTTCGCTGGCGCGCACGAGCGCCTCGTCCCCGGCCTCCGGGTCTACGGTCACGACCAAAAGCCGTGCCTCGGTTCCCATAACCTGGCCCTCCCAGGAGCGCGTGGTGAGGTCCTTCACGGTCTCCCTCAAGACCCACGACTCCTGGCGGGGGCCTCCTGTGGGGAAGAAGCGGACCAGGAGGGTGTTTGGGCAGGTTCTTTCTGGACGGCTTGCGGTGCGGGTTGGGCAGAAGCCTCGGTGGTTGGCTCGGCGCGGTCAGACGGGCCGTCGCTCCGCAGGGGCTCGACACCGCCGGGTGTGCCGCTCCCGGAGCCGGCGCTCCTGCTGTCGGCAGCCTCGTATGCCTCACCGTCGCCCGGCGAGGGTTCAGGCTGGACGATGGCCGTTTCGTTCCCAGCGCTCGCGGTCTCCACGCCAATCCCCGACGGCGGGCTTGCGGCTAGGAGTCCACTGACGCCCGAAATGGCAGCGACCATGCCCAGCGTCACCACGGCCAACTCCTTGCGTTGAGAAACGCGCCGGGCTTTAGGCCTTGCAGCCCTGGGGTCGCCCTTCTCGAGGCCCTCGATCCACTGCTGCTTCGGTTCTGTCACGCTCTACTCCTTGCTAGCCTTCCTCAAGAGTCTGGGATACCGGCCTATGAGAGGCCTTTAGCAAGCGTATGAGTTTTCATAGGATCGCCCTCAGAATTCAGCGCGACTAACCTTGCTCATGAGCGGACGTCGGGAGCAACCGTTAGAACCACGGTCGAAGGCAGAGGAGGTCGGGATTGCAGGCCGATCTTTTTGGAAGCAACGGTCGGCGCGCCATGGTTCGACTAGCGGGTGGAGTCCTCTCGACGCGCCCCTCTGCGAGGACGACGGGTTACCGGTAGTAAAGGATGGAAGCGGTATGAAAAAGCCGGCCTTCGGCGTCTTTGCGAAGGCCGGCCTCTGGGATGCCCTTTCAGAGGCTAAGCGTTGCCGATCTCACCTACTGGTCGGCGCCGGCGCTTGCTACGCTCGACCACTAGATAGGAGCCGATCACGAACAAGGCCGCGACGGCCTGCGCCACGAGGCCCTCGACGTTGGGAAACACGGCGAACCATATCCCGGCCCAATCCGGTAGCGGCACGCCGACCTCGGTCGTTGGTAGCCAGCCGGCGAGCTGCATCTCCTGAACCTCCTCACCGACCATGACGATCAGCACAGCCCCAAGCAGGACGCCGGTGGCGATCAGCATCTTCTTGTAGGGGATGCGCCGGTGGGCGACGAAAGTCAGAACGGCGACGATGGCGGTCAGGAAGAGCCCAGTGGCCGCCCCTTCGAGGACCGGGAAGGAGCCGACCTCGAGCCGGAGATTCTGTAAGAAGAGCACTATCTCGAAGCCCTCCCGGTAGATGGCCGAAAACCCGAGGAGCGCCAGGCCGAAGAAGACGCCGCTTTGTAGCCCACCGGAGCGTTCGAGCACCCGCTGCCTCCTACGATGGTGGAGCCCGATCCAACCGGTCCAGTAGACTTTGTGGAAGAACCAGTTCATCACCACCAGGAGCACCAGGATGGCCAGAAGCCCCGTCGCCGCCTGCACGTCGAGAGCTGGGGCGGGAATGGCATCGATTATCGCCACCACCACGAACCAGCTCGCCACCGACGCCAGGAAAGCGATCCCCGAACCCGCGGCGATCGGGCGCCAGTAAGACCCGTCGGCGCGCAGCAAGCCCGCGGTGATCGCCGCCAGCACGAGGATGGCCTCCAACCCCTCGCGAAAGACGAGTATCCCGCTGTTCAAAACCGCCGCGGCGGGGCTCAGATCTCGGGCCGTGGGGTCCGGAACTCCGCCCTCCGTGAGGGCTTGCCAGACCACGACGGATACCACCAAGGAGGCCGCCAGGACTAGGCCGATCGCCCACGGGTTTTTGACAGTACTCCAGCTACCTCGGTGTAGCATTAAGCCTCCCTCCCGAGAACCCGGTCGGGACAGAGTCTCGGACGAACGATGGAAGACCGCGCAGAGAGAGCCCAACGCCATCCAGGTGAGCTCCGAAGATGGAGTTCCGCATCTCGCCCGCACCCTCTCCCCGATTGGCTGCCGCTAATGAGAACCGTTCTCATTAAGAGTAAGTCTGAAGGCGAGTCGCCGTTGGGTCAAGGGCTCCTGCGGCCAGGTGTGATCGGGATCAAATCGACAGCTAGCCGCAGGAGTGGCAGCTATGGCAATGACCGGCCGATCCTATGAGCGCGTGGTTCGGGTGCGGCCCTTTTGGCAACGTTAAAGTAACGGAGGCTCGTCGCCCGCAGAGCGTGGGCTTCCGCGTGGAACCCGATCAGGTTATCGACCGCGAGCTTGGAGCCGCCGTAGGGACTGGGTGGGTGGGTTGGCGCGGTCTCGGGAATAGGCACCTCCTTGGGCTCCCCGGAGACGGCAGCGGTCGAGGAGAAAACGAGTCGGGGCACTCCGGCGAGCAGCATCCCCTCCAAAAGGTTCAAGGTCCCCGATACGTTGGTCCGGTAGTAGCGCTCCGGATGCCTGACCGACTCGCCAACCAGCGAGAGCGCCGCGAAGTGCAAGACCCCATCAAACCCGGTGGCGAGCACCCTCGCCACCCTCTCTGTGTCTAGCAGGTCACCCCGAACGAAGCTAGCCCACTCAGGGACGGCGCTCCTGTAACCTTTCGAAAGGTTGTCGAGGACCATCACCTCGTAACCCTCCTCTAGGAGCTGCGAGGTTACAACGCTCCCTATATAGCCCGCCCCGCCAGTGACTAGAAGTCTCACAGCCTAGTACCCCATCTCGTTCTCTTTCCTCCTGGTGGAAGGGAGGCGTCATCTCATACCTCCCTCCATCTCTTCAGAGACTTACTTCAGTTCACCGCGCGGACGAGGGCTCCCCCCCGGATCTGCTCTCCCGGTCTGATGCGGTAGCAGGGACCTAGGATGCAGTCCTCAAGGTAGGCTCCATCGCCCACCCAAGATCCGGGGAACAGGATGCTCCGCTTGATCGTTGCTCCAGGGCGTATCCAACAGCCGCTTCCCACTGTGGTGTCCCCGGTCAGGGCGACCCCTCGCTCGATGATAGCGTTCTCGCTTAGTACTATTGAGCCTTCGAGGCTAGCCGTGGGGTGAAACCGGGCGGTTCGATCGACCCAGAGCTCTCCCCACCGCTCGCCGGGAATCCGCACCTGGACCTTCCCCGAGAGCGCATCGGTCTGGGCTCTCCGGTAGGACTCGAGGGTGCCGATATCCGACCAGTAGAAGCCGTCCTCATACCCTACGACCTTCTCCTCAGCTTCCAACAAACGGGGAAAGAGGTCCTTGGCAAAGTCGAAGAAGACGCCCTCGGGGATGTACTCAAGCACCTCGGGCTCCAGTGCATAGATGCCGGTGTTGGCTAGGTTGCTTATGGCCTCCTGGGCTTTAGGCTTCTCCTGGAAGTTCAGGACGTTACTCTCGGCATCCAGCTCGGCTACCCCGTACCGCGAGGTATCGGCTACACGCACGAGCGCCAGCGTTGCCAAAGCGCCGCGCTCTTTGTGAAAGGCGATTACATCCTGCAGGTCCACATCGGTTAGCGCGTCGCCCATGACCACGACGAAGGTCTCGTCGAAGCGGTCGGCGATCCGCTTGATCCCTCCCGCGGTCCCCATGAGCTCGCTCTCTCGGGTGAAGTTAACCGTCATGCCATCCACCCAGCTCGTCTCTCCGTAGTAACCCAGAATGGCATCGGCCAGATGGTGGACGTTGACGTACGCCTCCTCGACACCAGCCGTCGCTAGGCGCTCGAAGATGTGCTGGAGTATCGGCTTGCCAACAACCGGGGCCATGGGTTTAGGGATCACCCCCGTGAGTGGGAAGAGCCTCGTTCCCTTGCCGGCCGCCAGAACCATCGCTTTCACGAAAATACCTCCCTCCCGTCGCTAGGGATTCCTACGAGTCGTCGGAATAGGGTAGGGCCTGACAGGCCGACCCCACCGTGACGGCTACTCTGCGCTCACCCCTACTTGCGGTTGCTGGCTCTTCATTACCGTCTCCCCCGGAAACCTCTACGAAGGCTCGGTCGCGGCGGGCTACGTCAACAGAGCGGCGACCGGACAGCCACCGGCGCAGGCGCTCTGCCCGCACCTTCAGAAGCCCTTTCACGTTCTGTAGCGCCGTGGAGGTAACATCCACCCGGCTGTCGAGGTCCTCCACCCAGTCCACCGGCACCTCGGAGATACGGTAGCCACGCTCCTCGGCCAGCAGGAGCAGCTCGGTGTCGAAGAACCATTCCCCGTCCTCTATGCTCGGCAGAAGCTCTCGAGCCACACTGCGCTTGATTGCCTTGAAGCCGCACTGGGCGTCAGAGAAGCGGTTGCGGAACATCCCCTTGATCAGCAGGTTGTAGCAGCGGGAGATCACCTCGCGCTTCCACTGCCGCGTTACCGTCGCACCCTTCAAGAGGCGCGAGCCTATCGCTACGTCGCTGTGCCCGGTCGCCAACGGAGCGACCAGCGGCAAGAAAGACCATAGGTTTGTGGAGAGATCTACGTCCATGTAGGCTACGATGTCGGCCTCGGAGGCCAGCCAAGCCGCCTTTAGCGCCCGTCCGCGGCCCTTCTCCTCCAGGTGCAGGACGGAGACACCGGGGTAGGCGAAGGCCAAACCTTCGGCGACGGCTAAAGTAGCGTCGGTAGAGGCGTTGTCGGCGATGACGACCGACCAGCGGTAGGGAAAGTAGGTCTCCAGGTAGGCGCACAGAGCCGGGATGCTCTTGGGCAGGGCTTCTTGCTCGTTATAGACGGGGACGACGACCTCGACGCTTTCCTGTAGGTAGGGCAGCGTATCGTTGCGCTG
>JALZFK010000022.1 GCA_030861585.1 Actinomycetota bacterium
TCGGAAGAGGCGGTTAGTGGTGTACGGTGAGAACGCGCCGCCGTCGTGGGCGCGGTTGCCGGGTGCCCGGTGCCGAGCCGTCGAGCATCTGACGAAGCTTGAGGGGTTGCAGGAGTTTGAGTTCCTCGCCGAGCTTGATGAGGGTTTCTTTCATGCTTTGGCGATCGCGTCCGCGGTCCTCGAGATCGGGGCGGGGACCGCTTTGTATAGGGAGGGCGAACCCTCGGGGGCGGTCTACTTCTTACGCGAAGGGAGGGTGAAGCTCCACCGCTCCTCGAACAGGCCTAAGGTGCGCGACCAGATCCTGGGGGTGCTCGGGGACGGCTCGGTGTTGGGTCTCGCCTCGGCCTTGGAAGGTAAGCCCCAGAGCCAGGGTGCGACTGCCCTCACCGACTGTGTCCTCTACGCCGTTTTCCGCGACGACCTGGTGAACCTCATGGCCACGTACCCCGAAGCCTCCCTCCGCCTCGCTCGGGCGCTCGCGGCCCGAACTCGCGAGCTCGAGGACCTGGTGGGCGACCTTGTGTTTCGCAGCGCCCCCCAAAGGGTGGCTCGTATGCTCCTAAACCTGGCGACCGAGGAGGGTCGCGTAACCAAAAGGGGCGTCGTCTTCGAACCCTCCCTGAGTCGGCAGGAGATGGCAGAGGCGACCGGCATTTCGCGCGAGGCGCTCTCCCGCACTTTGAGCAGGCTCGCCCAGGAGGGCATCCTCGACCTTAAGGGCAGCAAAACCATCGTTATCCTCAAACCGGCCGAGCTGCGCACCCGTACTTGAGAACCCCTCGCAACAGGAACGAGATTTGACTCAGATCACACGCGTCTATGATCCTGGTCATGAGTAGCGACGACGGGGGTCAATAGCCGGTAGTTGGTTCGGGAGCGGGTTGATATAAAGCCGTTAGAGACAGCGAGGTTTCGAGAGGAGAGGCATGACTTACGTAATAACCGAGCCGTGCATCGGGACAAAGGACCAGTCTTGCGTCGAGGTGTGCCCGGTAGATTGCATCTACGACGGAGGGGATCAGTTCCTGATCAACCCCGAGGAGTGTATCGACTGCGGGGCTTGCGAGCCTGAGTGCCCCGTCGAGGCGATCTACCCGGAGGATGAGGTCCCCGAAGATATGGAGAGCTACATCGCCAAGAATGCCGACTACTTCGAGTAACGCGAAACTAGGGCGGTAGAGGGGAGGGGCTTCGGTCCCTCCCCCTTTCTTCTTAGAAACGTCCCCTCGGGTAGAATCCGGAGGTTACCGGCTACTAAGCCAGATCCTGCAGCGGACCGACCCGAACTCGAGGATCGTCTCCCGAAACAACCCGCCCGAGTCGGGTGAGACAGCGCTTGAGATGACTGGAGGCGGTACTCTTCGCGGCAGACGTTCGCATGAGCCTCCCCAGAATAGGCTCCGCCGAGTATAGCTCCGTGCGAAATTCGGCTAACGCAGCGTCTCCCCAATCTTTTATGGCGCACTGACCCCAGCCACGGATGAGACCATTGTAGGTCCAGCGTAGCAGCTCTGAAGACTCGGCTTCCTCCAGGACGCTTAGTATCTTTCTCTTCATCCCGAAAACGGAGACCTCCCACTCGGAGATCATACCTGGTCCCGCCGACCCCTCGATGACCTCGACGCGCCGGACGCTGCTCTCCCAACTCGGGAAGTTTCGCACGTCCAACAAGACCTCGTAGAGGTCACTCGCCGGAGACGGTACGAAGAGGGCCGCTCCTATCACCCCGCTACTTGCCTTGTTCAGTATTGTTGCGCTCACGTTAAGATTGTACATCAAAGCGTCGCGTTTTCTGGCTTCTATAATGCCTTTATGGCTCGTTCTGCGGATGGCGGTCGGTGGTGGACGCTGGGGGCGGAGTATCTGTACGAAAGTCCGTGGTGTTCTTTCCGGGTGGACGGGGTGAGACTTCCGGATGGGGCGGAGATCGAGTACGGGGTCCTCGAGAGCGCAGGGTTCGCGGCGGTGGTGCCGATAACGGCGCGGGGTAGCGTGGTGCTCGTGCGCCAGTGGCGCCAGCCGGTCGGAGGATACACCCTGGAGCTGCCGGGCGGGGGTGTGGATGGGGGAAAGGATCCTCGGGAAGCCGCCCGAAGGGAGTTATTGGAAGAGACCGGGTACCGTGCAGAGGAGCTTTCGCACCTGATCTCGGTGCACACGAGCCCCGGGCGCTCGACGGAGGTGTGCCACCTATTCCGGTGCCGGGCCGTGCGCGCCCTCACGGGACCGCGGCCGGAGCCTACGGAGTTCGTCTCGGCGGTGCAGTTGCCGCTCGCCGAGGCGGTGGGGAAGGTCTTTAGCGGCGAGATCACCGCTGCCACGACCGTGCTCGGGCTGCTGATGGTAGCCAGGGATTCGGTGGGCTTTGGCGGATGAGTTGTATACGGGAGGCCCTTAAGGTACATTAAGCGCAAGAGAGCAAACGGGGAGC
>JALZFK010000087.1 GCA_030861585.1 Actinomycetota bacterium
CGGAAGGCCGGGTAGACTACGCGATGGTGGAGAGATCCCAGCCGTTCCTCGATGGTATATATAGGCTGGAGAAGGAGATCCAGGCCCGTAGGGTCGCCTTGCTTTGCAGCGAGGAAGACCCTGCCAGGTGTCATCGAAGACTCCTCATCGGGTGGGCCTTAAGCAAACGAGGCGTTACCGTTCGGCACATCCGGGGCGATGGCAGCGTTCAGGTGGAGGGCGAGGCGGCCGGTGACCAACTACCCTTGTTCCCGGAAGCGGAGGTGAGCACACGGAAGTCTATACGATCGGTTTTACGAAGAAGACGGCGTCCGAGTTCTTCGGAGCGCTAAAGGGAGCCGGGATAAAGCGACTCCTCGACGTGCGGCTGCACAATGCGTCCCAGCTGGCGGGGTTCGCCAAGCGCGATGACCTCCCGTTCTTCCTCGAGGAGCTCTGCGGCGCGGAGTACCTCTACGAACCGAGGCTCGCGCCCACCCGGGATATACTCGACGATTACAGGAAGGGTAGAGAGGGCTGGCCTGGATACGAAAAGCGCTTTCTGAAGCTCATGCAGGAGCGCCGGGTCGAGGAGAAGCTAGACAAGAACCTCTTTGGGGCTCCGACGGCGCTGCTGTGTAGCGAAGCTAGGCCCGAGCGTTGTCACCGACGCCTGGTTCTCGAATACCTGGATCGGGCATGGGGCGGCATCCGGGCCGTTCATCTGTAGGAAGCGTGCAGATACTCGTAAATCACCTGACGCGGATGCAGCCGGGGTACGTATGCGTAGCGGGCGTGGACGTGCACACGCTAAAGCATATCCGTCCGGTACTCCGGTATGGCAGGCTCACCACCGACCTTCTCAGCTCCAACGGTGGGCCGTTGGACATCGGGTCCGTCGTGGATCTCGGCCCAACCGCCTACGCTGGGCACGCCCCGGAGTTTGAGGACCACTACTTCGACCCGGAGAGGGCGATGTGGTTGTTCGACGACGACCCGGACGACTACTGGGAGTTTCTCAATCAAATGGCCCAAGAGAGCCTGGCAGAGATCTTCGGGCCCGACCTCGAGCAGTGGGATGAAAGCTGTACGGTCGACGTCGGGGAGGGGCACGCCTCGCTAGGCTGCCTAGCGACGGAGGAGCAGCCGTGGCTGTACGTGGACCACCGGGGTACGGTTCGGATGGTCCTCGAGGGCCTGACACCCTCGGTGGACCTGTCGGTAACCGACCTGCGGTTATACGAAGGTGATCACAAAACACCCCGCCGGGACCTCGTCGCAAGCGTGCAAGAACGCCTCGGCGCCGGCGTCGAAGCAATCCTGAGCCTCGGCCTGACCCGACCCTGGCGCAAGCAAGGCGACACCGCCGAGAGGCACTGGCTGCAAGTCAACAACATCCACCTCAAAGATGACCCGTTGTGGAAATAACAGCGTCCACCTCGAGGCTGTTCGCCTAAGATTTCTACAGGCGAACGAACGACTCCCCTCCTACTAACTCACCTCGCAAATGAACAGCGGTGGGATGTGCATGTAGGTCCTGCTCGGGTTCGGGCCGACGGTGTCTTCGGCCATCTCCAGCGCCTCGGCGATTGAATCGGCGCGCTTGAGACCCATACGCTCCGTGCTCATAGGATCTCCGCCGACTAGGATCACATCCCCCAGGTGGTCGAGGGCATGAGCGGCCCAGTACAGGACCGTGAACGGGTGCGCGCCGTGGTAAGCGTAGGAGTTACGGTAGAGCGTCTTGTACCAGGGGTCGTGGGCGTAACGCTCCTCGTAGTGGTGGTGGATCTCACGGATATCGTTGGTCTCCGCCAGGGCCTCATTCCAGAGGTCCACGTAGCTTGGGTGGTGCACCTTGTGGAATTCGGCCGGCATGGGGTGGGTCCCGACGAGCACGCCGCCTTCGCGCACAAGCGGCTTGCCTTTGTACAGGTTGAAGAGGTAGCCGAGGAGCATGTTGTAGACGAGCAGAGGGTTCATGATGGAGTTGACGTTGTACGGCCCCAGGTATGGTACGCCCAGAAGGAGCACATCAGACTGGCCCTCTATGGGGACGAGCTGCTGCCGGTAAGCGGTTCGCAAGGTCTCGGCGTGGGCGGGGTCGGTAGCTCCAGCTTGCACGCTGGTCATTCGGTGCGGGGCTCTGATGCTCTGGAAGACGCGCCTGGGAACTCCACGCGGCATCGCCTGGGTAGCCCGGTGGTTAGCGAGGAAGTTCGCCTTCGTGACCGCGTTCCATTCGTGCTCGGGCTTCGCCATAAAGTCGAAGACCGACGGAAAGGCGCTGTTGTTGAGGGTGGTCTCGATGTGGAAGACCTTAACGTTCTCGTCGAAGAGCCTGCCCATCCGGTTTATAGAACTATGCATGGCGGAGTTGGGGGGATCCATGAGGGAACGGGTGCGCGAGAGCGTCTCCGGGTTGTGATGGTGGCGGATGGAGGAGTAGGGAGCGAGGCCGGTGTGCACAGACTTGTGGCCGCCGTCCATCGGGATGTAGTTGACGTTCACGTAGACGAGCAGGTCGCTCTCGGCGACCCGGCGGCTGACGCTCACCTCCTCGCCCCGCTCTGTCTCCCCGATGATGACGTTGTTCTCCTCGTCCTCGGCGTCGTAGTTGTAGAGCCTGTCAGGATAGAAGCGAGCCATTATCCTCTTGCCCAAACAGTGCCTCAGCTCTGCCTCCGTCATCCGACGGTGGAGCCCTAAAGCCGCGATCAGGTGTATATCCTCTACCCCTTTGGCGGTGGCTTTCTCCACTACCTTTTCTATAACCATCTGGCGGATATCCGGCGGTTTCATCGGCGGCAGCGGAATCGAGAGATCGTCGAAGGCTATGGTTAGCTTCATCCCGGGGAAGAGCAGCTCGTGCAACGGCTGCATATCCATCGGCATCAGCAACGCGCGCTCGATGGCAACGTACGGGTCGGCGAGGGGTTCTAGTGGCTCCGGCGGATAGATCACACGCGTACCCTCCGGCAACTTCTCGTAGTGGAACCCGTTCCCCGCGTTAAACATCATCGGGGGGCTCGTGCTCTCGAGGACTGTCGTGAAACCGGGTCGGGCCAATGCTCCTCCTAAAACTCGTCGGCGGATAGTCATTGTCCGCTTTCGGCCCTCTGAGGACAAGTTGCCTCCTGAAAATAGGGCGCGGTATTCTCGGCTGCCCCGAGGAGCCACCGCTCGAACTTGCTCTACCAAGAAGCCTGCGATTCAGCGACCTTTAGCAGATGCTCGATGCCGAAGGAGAGGCCGGCACTAGTCGCGGTGAATCGCCCGAGCCATTACCGCTGCGTAGGCACCGCGACGGTAGATCGAGCAAATCGCGGCGCCACCTTGAAGCGAGGACAAAACTGGTAGGATCATCGTGCAGAGATGCGTGCCGAGAATACAGTGAACCTATACGAGGTTATCGTCGCATCCGGGGAGCAGGCGGGAGCGATTTGGGCGTTGCGAAGCAGCGAAGATCTCAACGCCAACCTGGTACGTTTCGCTTTCGGGCGGGGCATCGACGAACACACGAACACCGAAGTGGATGTGATCTTCGTGGGGGTGTTAGGCTCGGGTGTCGTCACGATCGATGGAGACGAGCATCCGCTGTCAGCGGGGACGGTCGCGTTCGTGCCCAAAGGGACTCGACGCTCGACCAGGAGTACCTCTGAAGATTTTGCCTACCTCACCGTACATCGTCGGCGAGGCCCACTGCAGATTGGTGGTCGCGAGCACCGGTAGTATGCTTCTCCGTTACGCTAACTAGTGCTGAGAGCCTTGCTTAAATAACGCCGCACTTCTACCCGTTTATGGCGAGAACCATGATCACCACACTAACCGCTATATTGAGCATGGAAACCTTGCTCGAGGCCTGCTGGAGCGCACGACGTCGTCCGGCGAAAGAAGCAGCCGCTTTAGGGCTCTCAGCCCTCTGTTTAGCGCTGGCTAGATTGACGAGCCTCCGCCCAAAATAGGCCCCATGCGCCGCTACCAGGCCGAAGAGCACTAACAGCAGCACGTACTCGGCGTAAAAAAGGATACCGAACCCCACTATTAAGCCGTCCAGGAGAGCGAAAGCGAGGAGCAGCGACAGGTTCACGCCTCCCACTCTAGCGTAACGCTTCCCGATGACCGCGCGGACCCTTACCCTCTCTGCCTCGCTCCACTCCATCGTCTGCAAGGCTGGTGAGACTACTATCGTCGTAAAGATCACCCCTCCGAGCCATGCGCCGGTTAGGAGGACGTGCAATGTGTGGATGAGCGCGTTCAATACGTGACGAGTTCGTGCTCCGGACAGTTGATCCTGAGATCGGAGCCGGCTAGCGGTGAGTCCAGCAGCGCGCAGTGGTGGGGTGAATCGCTACCGGGATACTCATCAGGCCGGAAGAATCGGCAGGTCATGCACATCCGCGAGACGGTTATGACACCGGTCCTTTGTAAAGACGCGATGAGCCGCATCAGGAAACGCATCACGATTTCCTTCTCCTCGGGTGAGGAAGCCGTGAGGTGCTCCTTGACGATATTCGCCCAGTTCGAGAGCTCGGCCGCCAGCTTCTCCCCCACCGAGGTCAACCCCAACGTGACGACGCGCTTGTCTTCCGGCCAGGGTTCCCGGTGGATCAAGCCCTTCTCCTCTAGGGAGCCCACGGCGTCGCTCACTGTCGCCCGGGTGAGGTTGAACTCCTCGGCTAGCCGGCCGACCCGCCTAAGCTCGATATCGTGGAAGAGCAGGTGGACCAGGAATTGGGCCTGGATGGGGCTTAGACCATGCCCCTGCGCCTCTTCTCGGAGCAACACACGAAAGACCTGAGAGAGGCGCTCCAGCGAAGCGACGATCTTGTTGTCAACGTCCCCATGCTGCGAGGATGGTTCGAAAACGGACCCCATTTACCCACGTCCCGGGTCGGGGTAGCAGTCTTCGTCATCCGCCAGCACCTTTCTCCGTTCCCTGTTCACCAGGATAGACTGCACGAAATCCCGGATTAGAAATCGCCTTCTTTCGCGTACGGGTAGCTCCAAAGGGTAACCTGAAGCACCACGGACTTGAACCAAGCCTGGAACATTTTCTCTACTTCCTCGGGGTCGTGGCCCTTGTTAGCGAGGAAGGACTTGATGGTCGCGGTGATCGGGTAGATAAAGGCGATCATGTAGCGTAGCGGAATGTGCTCCGGTGTCTCATGCGCCCCGTCGGTCTGGTTCTTCTTGGCACGCGTATGGCGTAGGGCGATCTCCTGCTGATAATCCAGCCACTCCTGATCGTAGGGCCGCTTGCAGGTGTCGAAGATCCACTGCTTGAACCTCTCGCGCACCCGCCCCAGATACTCGGTATCGGGCTGCCCCCCCGAGTCGGCGAAATAGCGGATCAAATGCGGATGGGAACCGACGTAACCATACCAAAGGTCCAATATCTCGTCAGCCTGATCTCCCAAGACGTCACCCGCCAACCTCAGGTACTCCTCGTCCTCCGCACCAAAGAAGAGCGTCTGCTCGAGCAGATCCAGATCCTCTAAACCAAGCGGCGAACCAGCCGTCGCCTGTGCCCCGAAATCGTACCCCGGAACGCCTACTCCTCGTCCCTCGCTCATTCCGCACCTCCTCAAGCTACTTCTTTAATTAGGAATCCGAACAATATCGCGGACGCGGGAAGCCCTGTCAAGGGTTAGACGCAGTTTTAATGGGATTTACGCCTCTTCTCTAAGATCGAAGACGAGCTTTATATGGCCGTTGCGGCCAGCGGAGCGAGCGGCAGCGATAGCCTCCCGATACTCTCGGAGCCGGAAGCGCGGCCCGACGAGGGATGCCAGCTCTATCTCCGGAGCGATGCGGAGCGCAAGCTCGAAGCTCTTTAAGCGCTCTCCCCGGTACTCTTCGAGGCTGTAGGCGTACGCTCCGGCGAGTTTTAGTTCCTCGTGCCAGAGGGCGGTGAGATCCAGGCAACTCCGCGCGGCTGGCATCCCAACCAGCGCCACCTCCCCCCCCTGACGCGTCAGGCGCGTCGCATCTTCGACAGTCCCCGAGGCGCCGACACAATCGAAAACTTTGTCTGCACCCCCCATTACCACGGGCTTGCCGAGCTCGGGCTTGTATCGCTCCGCACCGAGCATCTCGGGCAGTTTTTCGTACAGCTCCTTCGGGTGCACGGCCTCGTCCGCCCCGAGGCGCAAGGCCTCCTTATTTTGCCGCTCATGCTTGGCGACGCAGATTATGCGCCCTGCCTGCGTGAGCTTCTTCAGAGCCGCGACGACGAAGAGCCCAACGCTGCCTGCCCCGATCACGAGGGCCGTCTCGTGCGGCCCGGGATCTACCTTGAGCGCCGCGTGTACCGCGCAAGCCAAAGGCTCTATCGCCACAGCCGCTTCGTCTGGCACATCTTCCGGGACCCGGTGGAGTTGGGAAGGATGGGCGACGAGGGTCCCTTCCGACCACCCCCCGCCCGTATCGCCGCAGAAGCCGGTCTGGATGCCGGGGGATATGTCGCCCTTCGCGGCGTTCACGCATAACGCGTATTGTCCGGAGGCGCAGTAGGAGCACGGGGGCTCGATCCCGCGCACCGCGCAGCCAAGGGCGGGCTCCACCACGACCCGTTCGCCCCTCGCAATACCGGAGTTACTCTCCGCCACGACACCGAAGATCTCGTGACCCATGACGAACGGTGGCGAGGTTATGGGGGAGAAGTACGGCGAGCTCTCCGCGGACAAGGTGCCGAGGTCCGAGCCGCAGATACCGGAGAGGAGAGGCTTTACGCGCACCCAATCGGGGGTGGGAAGTTTGGGTTCCGGAACCTCTTCGAGCTGCAACGGGGAGAGGCGGCCGGTCTCCAGGCCCTTTATCCGCTTCGCGCCTATCCGCATAAGGAGGTAGCGCGGGACGCTCTTTCTATATTGGAGGGCGAGCAAGCCAGCACCTACTTTTTGCGCCAGCGTTTTATCTGCCAACCGCGTTCTTTAGCCGCCGCGCGGAGACGGGCGTCGGGGTTGACGGCTATGGGGATGCCCACGGCCTCCAGCATGGGGAGGTCCGAGATCGAGTCGGCATACGCGTAAGAGCGCGATAGGTCGAGGTTCCGCCGCCGGGCGAACGAGGCGAGCATCCTAGCGCGCGCCTCGCCCGCGACCGGTGCGCCCGAGAGCTCGCCAGTGTATACGCCGTCTTCCTCCCGCAAGCGAGCCGAGAGCACGTCGTCGGCCAAGTCCTTGAACGGCTCAAGGACGAAATCTAGGGCGCCCGAGAGAAGGACGATGCGGTGTCCGGCCCTTTTGTGCGCCCGGAGGGCGGCTATCGCCTCCGGATAGAGCCTCTCCAAGATGTAGCCGGAGAAACTCTCGGCCCCCAGGGCATGGGCCCGGGCGGGCTTCCAACCCTTGTAGTTCTTGTAGAAGGCGCGGTTAAAGTGGGCGCGGCTGATCTTGTCTAGTAGCCAGTAGTAGGGGATGCGACCGATGAGGGTCGCCGCCCACAAGGGCCGTAAGGCTGTGGGCAGTTCCCGCAGCTTTAGCCACGCGTAGTGGGAGACCACGTTCGAGGCCAAGAGCGTGCCGTCCACGTCGAAGATCGCCGCGACCTCCCCCGCACGCTCCTCGGAAACCTCGCGCCGCTTCTTGCGTCCTGGCTTTTGGGTTATGGCCGGCAGGTGCGTCTCTTGCAGCCACGCCTTCCAATCGATCTCCCCGATATCGAACGGGAAGATGCGCTGGTCCTCCTCGGGAAGGTTACTGTACAGCTCGTGCGTGCGAGCCGAGGAAAAGGTGCTCTTCATGTTCGAGTAGGCTCCATAGATCCGGCTAAAATAGAGGTTCATCCGGGCGCGTTTCTCGGCCCGGGCGATCCTACCGCGCAGGTCCGTCGTCATATGCCCCTCCGGCATGACATTCGCGAGAGCACCCGCTACTTTAAGGCCCAAAAGCTCGACTTTGAACCTCCCTTCGACCCGGCCACGGCCCGGAAAGCCCCACTCGGGGACCGGTATCGGCCGTCCCCCGGAGTCCCGCAAAGGATTCGCTAGGAAATACTCTCGAACGTGCTCGTAGAGGTCGCGGTAGCGTAGAGGGTTTCGCTCGCCGGACGCAACCTGGTAAACCTCAGGCTTGGCGAGGCGTTCGGCGAGCCCCCGGGCGGCGACAGCGAGGGTGGCATTCACCACGTGGTCTACAGGAACGAGGTCCACGAGGCTCTCCGGGTCGGCAGGGAACTCCCGCAAAATGCCCTTGGCGAAGGCCATGATTATGGGGTCCATCATGCGCGAGCCCTGGATCCAACCGGGATACGGCTCGGCGACGCTGCTCTCGATGATGGCCGGTCTCAGGATGATGAGCGGCAGGTCCCCGCGCTCCTCCAGCACCCGCCTCTCGGCCAAGGATTTCGTGAACGTGTAGACGTCCTGCCAGCCCAAAGATTGCGCCCGCTGGTTCCCGCGCTCGACGAGCCGCTCGCGCGCCCAGGCCCGCCTGAGCTGCTCGGCCCTCTCCCGAACCTCGGCCTCCTCCCCCACCATCCCGAGCTCCCTGCGAGCCTCCGTCTCCAGGCTATCGGCGAGCTCATTCTCTTTAGAGGCCTCCTCGACCGTCCGCACCACTCCGTCGAGATACCCAACCTCGCCCGATGCGGCGAGACGGGTTCCGTTCGGCGAATACTCGTCTGGAAGCTCCTCCGCGATGAGCTCCTCCTTCGTCCCCGCCACATACGCCGTCGAGACGTACAGAAAAAGCGGCTTCTTCTCCCACTCCTTGGCGAGCGCGAGGAGCTTCAGGGTGCCCCGAACGTTCGAATTCACCGCCGCGTCCAGCGGCGCATCGAAGACCACCGAGGCAGCTGAGTGGATCACCACGTCCACCTCCCGCGAGAGTTCGAGGAGCTGCTCTTCGTCCAGCCCCAAAGAGTCCGCGTGCACGTCCCCCTCGACAATGCGCACCTTATCGGCGGCCCTCTCCGTGAACGCGGCGCCAAGCTCTTTACGCAGGCTCGAGAAGGCCCCAGACCTCAAGACATCCTTCTCGAATCTCTCCCTAGCACTCTTCTCGTTCGAGGGACGAACGAGCAGGTACAGGCGGCCTAGGGCTGGCAGGCTCCGGAGCATCTTCTCCACCAGCGCCGTCCCCAAGAAGCCGGTGCCGCCCGTAACGAGTACGGCCTTACCATGGTATGCCTCACCCAACACGGGCGCTGCCCTTCTTCTGGGCTTTTTGTCCGATCTTGCGCTCCGTACCTCTCACGAGGGCGCGAGCGTTCTCCCGGTGGCGCCAGAGCACCAGGGATCCCCCGATTATCGTGTACAAGACGTACGGTGTCGGTTGGCCCGTCAGCAAGAAGACCACCGGGGTTACGAGCATCACCAAGATCGCACCCAAAGACGTATACCGGCTTACTAGGACCACCGCCCACCAGAACACGAAGAGCAAGAGCCCAATGACCGGGGCGAGCGCGATGGTCGTCCCCGCCCCCGTGGCGACCGCCTTGCCCCCCTTGAACCTCAAAAAGAGCGGCCAGCAATGCCCAGCTACCGCCGCTAAAGCCACCGCCGCAACCACCCAATCGTTCTCCACGACGGTCCGCGCCAGAAAAACCGGCGCGAACCCCTTCAGCATATCCCCAGCCATGGTGAGAATCGCCGGCCACTTACCCACCGTCCTTAAGACGTTGGCTACCCCGATGTTCCCACTGCCTGCCCGGCGGACGTCCACCCCCCGGGCTCGTCCGGCCAGAAAACCCGTCGGAACCGAGCCCAGGAGGTACCCGCAAAGCACGAGGAGAATACCCAAGAACATCGTGGCAAGTATAGCCTACGAGATAGTAAATCTACAGCACAAGAGACCGCACCGGAGGAGCAACCATCCGGCAACGAGGACTAAGAGCGCCCTGACGAACATCCAGTAACTTGAAGGCTGCTCAGCAGGCCAGGAACCGCATTCCCTTTAGGTCGGTCTGCGTGATGAACCGCTCGCGGTGAGGATAGCCATCGCGGTCTTCGCCCGGAATGCGGTTTGAGCGCTCTCAGCGCGTTAGGCGTGCGAGCGTCGGATTCCCCCGTGACGCAAGGCCCCTGTCCAAGGAGGCCTCGCCCGAACCGCCCAGCATCAACGCGACGCAGGCGGCCAGCAGGACAAGGGGAAACTCGTACCCGTTACTGCTCGTAAAGAAGCCGTTGGTAAGGTGAACTGTCAGGATCGCCACCAGCATATCTATCGCCAGGGGTACGACGACCAAGCGCGTGAAGAGGCCCAGGATCAGGACCACGCCGCCCAGTAGCTCCACCAGCGTGACGACCGTAGAGAAAACAAGGGCAGCGGGGCCCCCATCCCCTCCAAGTTCCCGGCGAAACCACTAACCCCGAAGACGAATACCTTCTGGATCCCGTGCACCAAGAACACCATCCCGACTATGATCCGGAGAACCGTAAGCCCCCATCCTCGCGCCTCGCCTACCCTATCAGCTTCCATGTCTACCCTCTCTCTTCGACTAGGTCCTTCTATCGCACGCCATTGTATACGTCGGTCCCGGGGCTAACGGATGGCCAGGGAAGCTTCTTAAGGAATTTCGACGCCGGAGACGGTGAACGGCAGGTCCGGCTCCCCTCCCGACTGCCACCGTTCGAACTACGGGTTGACCGCCAAGAGGCGGTCGTCCATCTCGGGGATGGTCCTCGGGGTAGCGGAAGGACGGAGCAGAGAAGCGCTCGTACACCTTGAGTTAGGTACCCCCGCGCGAGCTCGCCGTCATACTTCTCGCGGCGACTTGTGGTAGAGCGCGCATCGAAACCAGGGAAGAGTCTGGGCCCCCTACAGCCACATCCCCCGGCTTCGGGCGACCTCCAGCGCCCGCACTATCGCCCCTGCCTTGTTGCGGGTCTCCTCGTACTCGAGGGAGGGCACGGAGTCGGCGACGACCCCGCCCCCAGCCTGGAAATAGGCGCGTCCTCCCTTGAGCAAGGCGGTGCGCAGGGTTATGCAGGTATCGAGGCGGCCATCCACGCCGTAATAGCCGGTTGCCCCCGCATAGGGGCCACGGCGGGTTGGCTCCAGCTCGTCTATGATCTCCATCGCCCGCACCTTCGGCGCGCCCGAGACGGTCCCGGCGGGGAATGCGGCGGCTAAAGCATCGAGGGCGGTGTAGTCTTCCCGCAGCGATCCCGTCACGGTCGAGACGATGTGCATGACGTGGGAGTAGCGCTCTATCTCCATAAAGTTTTCGAGGCCTACGGTCCCTATCTCTGCAACCCTCCCTATGTCGTTGCGCCCCAGGTCCACGAGCATGACATGCTCGGCTCGCTCTTTGGCGTCTGCCAGAAGCTCCTCGGCGAGGAGCGCGTCCTCCTCGAGGGTCGCGCCGCGCCTACGCGTACCCGCTATCGGGCGGGTCATCACGTGGCGCCCCTCGACGCGCACCAGGGGCTCGGGCGAGGCACCGACGAGCGCCAGGTCTCCCAGCTTCAGGTACGTCATGTAGGGCGAGGGGTTGACGGTGCGCAAGCCCCTGTACAGGAGGAACGGGTCGAGGTCGCCTGTCTCGGCGAAGAAGCGCTGGGAGGGCACGATCTGGAACGCGTCCCCCGCCCGGATGTACTCCTTGGCCCTCTCCACGGCCTCCTCGTAGCCGGCGCGGGTGAAGTTAGAGGAAATCTCGAAATCCCCTCCGTTCCCGAAGGGGAGCGTGCGGTGTGAGATCGGGGCGGCGAGCCTCTGCGCGACCCGGCGGATGTCGTCCGCCGCCCGGCGGTAGGCCGCGGCGAAGCCCTCGCCCTCGACGTCGCGCAAGTTCGCGGCGTCGATCAGCGAGATCACGAGCACCCTGTGCCGCAGGTGGTCGAACACGATGAGGGTGTCCGTGACCGCGAAGTAGGCCTCGGGTACGTGTAGATCGTCTGGCGGCGTGTCCGGCAGCTTCTCCAGATATCGCACGGCATCGTAGGAGAAGTAGCCCACCGCCCCGCCGACAAATGCCGGGAGGTTCGGCAAAGCGGCAACGCTCTTTCTACCGATAAGCTCAGCTAACCCCCGGAACGGGTCCTTCGCTGCCACTTCGCGCACCCCGTCGGCGTCCACGATCGTGTACAGACCGTCCGTGTAAGATAGCGTGCGCTTGGGGTCGAAGCCCAAGAAAGAGTAGCGGCCGAAGCGCTCGGCGGCCTCGGCGCTCTCCAGAAGAAAGACGTTCTCCTCGTCCGCGAACTTGAGGACGGCGGAGATAGGGGTCTCCAGATCCCCGATGAACTCCGCGTACAACGGCACGACGTCGTACTCCCGCGCGAGCCGCCGGGCATCGGGGAGGCTGGGCAATAGATTTTTACCGGTGGCGCTCATCGAGTACCTTCGCCACCTCCTCCGGTCTTACCCCACGCTCCTCCAACAAGATCAACAGATGATAAAGCAAGTCCGCCGACTCCTCGGAGAGCTTCTCCTCTTTTAGAGCGGCGACAACGACCTCGACCGCCTCCTCGCCAACCTTCTGGGCGATGTACCCCGTCCCCCGCTCTATAAGCTTCACCGTGTAAGAGCCCTCCGGCATCTCCCGGTGACGCTCGGCTATCGTCCGGGCGAGCCTAGTAAGGGTTCGCCCGAGGTTCGAGGCATCTCTGTCCGCGCTAACCAAAGGGGTAAAGAAGCAACTGTTTTCGCCGGTGTGGCAGGCCGGACCACGGGGCTCGACCTTGTAGAGCAACGCGTCGCCGTCGCAGTCCAGGTGAACCTCGACCACTTTCTGGGTGTTGCCGCTCGTCTCTCCTTTGCGCCAGAGCTCGCCACGAGAGCGAGAGTGGTAGTGTGCCTCTCCGGTCTCTATGGTCTTCGTCAGGGCCTCCTCGTCCGCGTACGCGAGCATGAGGACTTCGCCGGTGCCGGCGTCCTGCGCGACTACAGGGACGAGGCCCTTTTCGTCGTAGCGGATACCGTTCGGGGCGCTCAACGGACCGGTATTCCCGCTTGGGCCATGTGCTCTTTGACCTCGGCGATGCTCCACTCTCCAAAGTGAAAGATGCTCGCGGCGAGGACGGCGCTCGCCCCGGCTCTTACGGCCGAGATCATGTGCTCCGGATGCCCCGCTCCTCCCGAGGCTATGATCGGGAGTCTCGTCTTCGAGGCCACCTCGGAGATGAGGTCGAGGTCGTAGCCGGTCTCCGTCCCGTCGGCATCCATACTGTTCAAGACGAACTCCCCGGCCCCCCGCCGCTCTCCCTCGAGGAGCCACTCTACGGCGTCCATCCCCATGTTCAAGCGGCCGCCGTTCAGGTAGACCTCCCATCCGGGCTTGCCTTCCCTACGCTTGACGTCTACGCTGAGTACGACGCACTGGCCCCCGAAACGCTCGGCGCCATCGTTTATGAGATCGGGCGTACGGACGGCGGCGCTGTTGACGGAGACCTTATCGGCGCCGGCGCGCAGCATGGCGCGGATGTCGGAGACGGTCCTCACACCGCCGCCGATAGTGTAGGGAATAAAGACTTCTTCGGCAGCCCGGCGGGCGAGGGCCACCGCGGTGTCGCGGTTTTCGTGGGAGGCGGTGATGTCGTAGAAGACAATCTCGTCCGCGCCCTCCCTGTCGTACAGGGCGGCGAGCTCGACCGGGTCGCCGGCGTCACGCAAGTTCTTGAACTTAGTCCCCTTGACGACCCTGCCCGCGTCCACGTCTAGACATGGGATGATGCGGACTTTGAGGCCCATCAGGAGCCCTCCTTCCTAGACGTAGGGCACCCTGGCGGCGCGACACTCCATGGCGATGCGATCGTGGAGCGCGCTCGAGGCGGGTAACAAGACGGAGCCTTCGTATCCGGTGCCTACCACGATCGATCCGTCCCGCCCTCTCCAGTGCCTATGGACGGTGTAGACGGCGAGCGTCCCCTCGACCAAGCTCGCCACCCGGTCGAGCTCTGCGTGCGATAGCTCCGAGGTTATGTCGAGCTTCGAGAGATCCACGTTCTCCGGCGAATTCAGTTCCGCCGAGAGGTTGCTGGTGCGCAAACGCAACCCCGGCGTATTCCACAGCACGTCTACCGCACTCTTGAGAGCCGCGGCCCGCGTCTCCTTATTACCCTTGCGGAGCTTGGGCTCCGGCAGACTCCGCAGCAAACCCGCGAGGTCACCGTCATCCTCGTCGTCCCCGCTACCGCGCCCCCTTTCGCGTTCGAAGAGGAGCACCTTCAGCGTCGCAGCCGAGTCCACCTCGGTCACGGTTCGCTGACCGCGCTCCCGCCGGAACGGATAGTCGGTGTATTCGACACCGACCGCTTCGAGGGCCGCCAGGAACTCCTCGGCGAAGGGCTCACCGCCGAACATCCTGCGGCTGGCCGAGTAGGCTGGTAGCGCCACCTTGGAGAGGATCCGCTCTATTCTGCGGGTGCCGCGCTCGTTGGGGACCGAGAGCGGGGCGTCCACGCCCACTATCACCCCCCGACGCCCCTCGGCGTAGCCCTGAACGGCCGCCGCGAGCTCCTCCACCCCGACCGCGGCCGAATTGGCGACGATTCCACCCCGCTCGTCCAGGACCACCAGGCAAGACGCCCGCTCGCCCGCCTCGCCCGGTCGCCACGCCAGGGAGCACCCGACGAACCTCATGATGGCACCCTCGCCTCCGGTACGCTGCGCGAGGAGCTCGAAGAGACGACCGCCGCGACCTCCTGGCAGACCTGGTGGCATACCGCCTCGTCTTCGTGCTCGACCATCACCCTAACGACAGGCTCCGTCCCACTCGGCCTGAGGAGGATGCGACCTTCTGAGCCGAGCCGCTCTTTCGCCTTCGCAACCGCCCCCTTCACGCGCTCGCTCCCGGCGATCACTGGGGCGAAGCTCGGTCCCTCGACGGGAACGTTGATCAGGCGCTGCGGATAAAGGTCCATTACCCGCGCGAGCTCCGAGAGGGACTTGCCGCTCCTTACCATCACGTCTAGAAGCGCGAGCGCCGTAACGAGCCCGTCCCCGGTCGTGGTGTACTCCGAGACGATAACGTGCCCGGATTGTTCGCCCCCCAAGGCCGCCCGCCGCTCGAGCATCGCCTCCACCACATGCCGGTCCCCGACCGGGGTTACCTCGTAGGGTATCTCCAAAGCCTCCATCGCCTTAAAAAAGCCCAAGTTGCTCATAACCGTAACCACGACCCCGCTCGTCAAAGCGTCACGCGCCAGGAGGTCTCGGGCTAGGATCGCGATGATCCTGTCCCCGTCCACCACGCGCCCCTCCTCGTCCACCGCCAGGACCCTATCGGCGTCCCCATCGAAGGCGAAAGCTACGTCGTGGCCGCTGGCATCGAGCTTCTCCACATGAGTCGAGCCCACGCGCTGGTTTATATTGGTCCCCGTCGGCTCGTTGCCCACGACCGACAGCTTCGCGCCGAGCTTCTCGAAGGCCAGCGGCGCGGCCTCGTAAGCGGCCCC
>JALZFK010000216.1 GCA_030861585.1 Actinomycetota bacterium
CGGAGGCGGTTCCTCGCACGGTCGAGACGGCCGGGAGGAGCATCTTCTTCAGCGGCACGGCCGTTCTCATCGGCCTGATGGGTCTCCTGTTTTTCCCGTACATGTTTATGCGCTCGATCGGGGTCGCCGGTGTCCTCGTGGTCTTTGTCTCCGTCTCTGCCGCCTTGACCCAGCTGCCGGCCGTCCTCGCCATCGTGGGACACAAAATCAACGCCCTCCCCGTCCGACGCCGGCGGGCGGAGGGCACCTCTGGCAGCGGCTTCTGGGCGCGGAGCGCCGAGCTCGTGATGCGCCGATCCTTTGTAGTGCTCCTGATGGTCGGCGTCGTGCTCTTCGCGCTCTTGTACCCGGCAACGCACATGAAGGTTGGCGTCCCCGAGGCGAGCGTGTTGCCTAAGAAGTACGAATCGCGCCTCGGCGACGACATCTTGAAGGAGGATTTCGACTACGCTCGCCTGACCCCAATAGAGATCGTGGCCACCCTCCCGGACAACCCCTTGAGTCTCGAGGGCCTTGCCAGCATCCGCGAACTCGATGAGCGCGTCGAAGGGGCGGGGGGCATCGAGCGCGTCGAGAGCCTATACACCGTCGGCGAGCAGGGCGCACGCGAGTACGCCGAACAATTGACGAAAGCCCGCGAAGAGGCCGAGGCCGAGGCATCCAGAAGGGTCGACCAGGCCGTTGAGCAGCAGCTCAGGGACTTGCGCGTGCGGTTCGGCTCCGTCCCGCCGGGCGCCGCAGAAAGGACGCGTGCGGAGGCCGAGAGGCGCGCCGCCGGAGAACTGGGCGATCAGGTTCGCGAGCTGCCGGACGGCATCTCCGACGACGGTTCCGTAACCCCCGAAGGGGTAGCGAACTTCCTGGCGCTTCCGGAGGTACGCGAGCGCCGGGAGATAAGCAACGCCATAGACGCCTACACCTCCGGAAACAGGGCGTTCGTGAGGGCGGTTACCGAAAGTAGCCCGTATACGGAGGAGGCCCGGGATGCGGTGGGGGAGGTACGGGCCGTCGAGCCGCCCGCGGGGACGAACTTTCTCGTCGGCGGCCTGCCAGCCGGTCAGAAGGACTTCATCTCCAACCTATACGGTAACGCTCCCTACGCGGTTGCCTTCGTGCTTAGCGTGACCTACCTCGTGCTCTTCCTGACTTTTCGCTCCTTCTTTATCCCGTTGAAGGCCGTGGTCGTCAACATCCTGAGCCTTACCGCGAGTTTCGGGGCGATGGTCTTCGTGTTCCAGGATGGTAACCTCTCGAACGTGCTTGGCTTCACGCCCTTGGGCTTCGTGGATGCGACGCTCCCGATCCTGATGTTTTGCACCATCTTCGGGGTCTCGATGGACTACGAGGTCTTCTTGCTCTCGCGGATACGCGAGGCCTACGAGTACGGCGAGTCGAACACCGCGAGCGTCGCTAAGGGCCTAACATCGACCGCCGGCATCATCACCTCGGCGGCAGCTATAATCGTCGTCGTCACCGGAGCTTTCGCCTTCACCGGAATAATCACGACCAAGGCCGTCGGCCTCGGGTTAGCCGTAGCCGTACTCGTAGACGCGACCATCATCCGCGTCCTCCTCGTCCCTGCTACCATGCGGATCCTGGGCGACTGGAACTGGTGGCCTGGTGGCCGCAGAAAGAGCGTGTTTAAAGCGCGGGGACTAACTAACGTCCCGTCCGAAGCGGGGCTTCCCCTACGAGGTGGGGGAAGCCTCGAAGGCGAGCCGTACCACGAGGATGGGCAAGACCCCATCCGGCGTGCTAAGGGGCAGGAAGTGGTCGACGAAGGTGGATACCCTCGGGGAGCTCGCGTCCAGCAGCAGGAGGAGCACGCTACAGGCCGTCCTGAGCACCAGGGTTCAAGACCTCCCTCTGGCAAGGCTCGCCTAGACCACCCATTCCTCAGCCCGGACCGCGAGGTGCGCCGCCTTGTGGAACCGGTTGATAGCGAAAGGGCCGAGCCGGAGGCGGGGCCTCGCTTAGACCGCCCCGAGCACCAGGGCCTAAAACCTCGTCCCGGTAGGGCGCACCTCGACGGCTTGTTCCGCTCTAATCCTGAGGCACGCCTCGTTGCGGGATCGGACGATGGGGAGCAGGAGACCGAGCCGGAATCGACGAAGTGACTAGTTGCCGCAGACACGTCCTACACGAGGAGTGGGATACGAACTCTGTGATCTCCGCAAGCGAGTAGGACGTCGCGAACACCTGGGCCACCGATCTCCCCGGGAGATC
>JALZFK010000103.1 GCA_030861585.1 Actinomycetota bacterium
GCGTCGAAGGCGCGCAGCTCGACGGTGCCGATCTGAGGAGCCGGGCGGACATCCCACCAGATCTCCCCTAGCTTGCGGATGCCTCCCGAGCGCCTCACGTAATCCACGTAGTCCACGTAGTCGCTCCAGGAGCTCAAAGGGTCTGGGAGTCCGGCACGGTGGAGGGAGCGAGAGAAGATCAAGATGCGAGAGGATTGCATGTCTGTGATCTCGCCCTGCCAGAACGGCGAGTTGACCGAAAGAGCAAGCATGTGCGGCACGTACTCCCGGAGACGGTTGAAGAGGTAGATACCCTTCTCCCGCCCCCGAACGGCGTAGTGGGTATGCAGCGCGAAGGTGCTGTTGCGCCGGATGAGCCAGCCGAGCTGATCCTCCAGGCGCCGATAGTGGGGCTGGTCTATGATCTCCTGCTCTCGCCAGTCCCCGATGGGGTGTGTCCCGCTCGTGCCGAGCACGCGACCCAAGCGCTCGGCCTCGGCGAAGAGGTACCGCCGACGTGCCACCAGGTCTTCGAGCACGCCTATAGGCTCCTCGTGGATGCCGGTGTTGGACTCGATCTCGCAGTCTATGAGCTCCCCGGTGTAGTGACCCTTGGGGGCCTTGTGGAGTATTTTCTGGGCACCACCGGCGAGCTTCATCGACGCGGGGTCCGCGAGCCAAAGCTCTTCTTCGGCGCCTAATGTTCCTTCCGGAAGGCCGCTCTCGAAGGCATCTTCGGGGATTAGGGACAGGCCGTCGGTGCCGATCTAGCTCTCCTTTGCTCTTGCCTCACTGAGAAGCACCTACTACTTCCTTCGTTTCTGCGCGGTGATTCTACCGCCCAAGGAAGCGGATGAAGGGTAGAATGCCGGGGTAGTAGAAACGAGGAGGTTTTGCTTGGCTGTGGAAGTTGGTCAGAAGGCTCCGGATTTCACCCTGCCCAGCGACAGCTGGGACAATGAGGTGTCACTCGAGGACGCGAGGCGGGAAGGACCGGTCGTTTTGTTCTTCTATCCCGGGGACTGGTCGAGCGTGTGCACCGACCAGATGGGTCAGTTGCAACAAGAGATCGAGCGCTTCGAAGAGAAGGGGGCGAAGATCCTAGGAGTAAGCGTGGACTCGCCCTGGTCGCATAAGGCATGGGCCGAGGAGAGGGGCATCGAATTTCCCCTGCTATCGGATTTTCAGCGCGAGGTCGTCGAGGACTACGGCGTCAAGCACGAGGCGGGCTTCCCCGAGAGGGCGTACTTCGTCATAGACGAGGAGGGCGTCGTGCGGGCCAAGAAGATCGAAGACTCCCCCAGTGACCGACCGGAGGTAGAAGACGTCCTCGAAGACCTCGAGAAAGCGCTCCGGCAGTAACTCGCCAGAACGCCACTCAATGACGGAGGGGAACACTCCCGGGAATCCTTTACCGTACGCCTCGCCCCCGGAGGTCGCAACTGCCGCGGCGAGTGCTCTACTCCTGGGCTACAGCGCCCCGATGCCGGGGATTGACTCTCGATACTCGGATGTAACGGCGGCCCACGAGACGCGCCTCCTCGGCGTCTCCGCCCTAGCGGCGGCGGTTTCTGAGGCCGCGTCTCACACAGTGGGCAAGACTGTTTTGGAGGCGGTCTTAGGCTCCCGGTCCGTCACCGGGCACGCAGACTTGAGGGTTGCGGGATACCTGGCGCCGCTGGCGCGCGCGGCGCTCCTCGGCGAGAGCTTAGGGAAGGTCCTAGCCGGGCTCTCGCACGGCGACGCCCGCCTCTTCGCCCGGGCGCTCGAGATGACCGGGCCGGGGCCCTTCGGGAGGGCGCTCGACGAGGCGATCAACGTCGCTTTGGGAGCAGGGCAGGATGTCACCTTGAAAGACGCGATGCGCTTCGCCGTCGGCCGCGACCCTATGGCGCGCGAGTACGCCCGCGACTTCGAGGTCACCCGCGACCTCGCCCGGCCGGCACTCTTCGGCGCTCTGGTCCGTGTCGAGGCGGCTCGACCCGCGCTCGTGCAAGCGTACCTGGAGGTTCTCGCCGAGGTGCCGGACCTCGACGCGGTGAACAGGGGCGGTCGTAAGGAAGCCGAGGAAATCTCCCGCATGGCGAAGGGGGTCTTGAAGTCCGGCGGCGTGTATTCGCGCCGGGGCCTGCAGGCCATCTCCAACCTCGACGGCCTCCTGCGTGCCGATCGGCGGCTCACGCCGTCGGCCACCGAACCACCCGTCGTGGCCGCCGCCTTTCTCCTCTCTCTCGAGCACGGCGCCGAGTTTCTGAATTACAGAGTCCGTCCGGCCCCGGGACGGTAAGAACCGCCACAGCCTACAGCAGGAGTAGGTTGACTGGTGATCCACTAAGGAAGGTAGATAGTACTCGCTTGGGATAGAATCATACTGTCGAAGAAACGTTACGTCAGAGGAGCTCATAGCGTATGAAGGCTTTGATCATCGTGGGGCACGGGTCGCACCTGAACGAAGATTCGAGCCTGCCGGTCTACGAACACGCGGCGCGAATCCGGGAGCGCTTCGGCGGCGAGTTCGACGAGGTGATGGAGTGCTTCTGGAAGGAGGAGCCTTCCATGCGCCACGTCCTCGATACGGTCGAGGCGGAGGACGTTTACGTGGTACCAGCCTTCATCTCGGAGGGGTACTTTACCCAGCAGGTCATACCACGCGAGCTCGGATTGACCGGTCTCGTCACCCGCAAAGGCGGCAAGACCGTGCGCTACGCAGGCCCTTTGGGGACATATCAGGGGATGGTGGAGGTGATACTGGAGCGAGTGGAGGGCCTGCTCCATGGCAAGGAGATACCGCCCGGTCGCCGGGCACTCGTTCTGCTCGGACACGGCACCGACCTGAACAAGAGCTCCGGCGGGGTCATCTACCTCAACGCTGACCGCATAAGGACGCGCAACCTCTACGATATGGTCGAGGTGGGGTTCCTGGATCAAGACCCGGAGATAGGCGAGGTCGTCGAGAACATCGAGGCGGAGAACGTCGTCCTAATTCCCGTCTTCATCGCCGAAGGTTGGCACACCCGCGAGACCATCCCCGAGGACCTGGGCCTCACCGGCGAGGTGACCGCGCGAAACGGCAAGACCATCTTCTACGGCGCCCCAGTAGGCACACACCCCTCGATGGCGGGCTTGATCGCCGCCAGGGCCAGGGAAACGGATCGCGAAGCGGAGCACGAACTTGCGCGCGGCGTCTCCTGATTTCTCCAGCGCCCGAAACGGGGTGCACAACGTCGCCCGTAATTCCCGCGAAGCCTTCGCCCTCTGGGTGAACGAGGCCCCCGAGGGACGCGAGTTTGGTCAGGTGCTCGTCCGACCACTCCCACCACCTGGCGGCTACGAACTGCGCCACCTAGTCGATAGGGATGCCGCAGGGCTTGAGGCCTACGACGATCCGCGGGCGGCACGCGAGCTCGCCAGGCTCACCGAATCCGGCGAACATCGACCGCTCAAGAGCTCCCCGAACCTCCGGCGCGGGTGGGTGCTGCGGGTGGCCGACACGCAAGGGCTCAGCGTCGCCATGAATTACCTATATCCTGCAGGCGTGATTCACTGGCACCTGTACCGGGAAGGGAAGCTTGATATCACAAACTACCGCGAGAACGCCGCGCGCCAGAGCGGCATCTACAAGCGTGTCCAGCACCTCTCGGACGAAGGGGTACAAAAGGCGGCAAGGGCGTGTTGCGAGGACGCGGTCTGTCTCAAAAAAACCTTGTGGGACGTAGATGCGCGGAACCCTTTGGCGATGGATCGGGGGGAGGGCGAGATCCCCTGCCCCGAACCGTGCAGCATCTTCGTCTCCTTCGCCCGGCGCGTGAGGCTCTTTGAGCGAGAGAACCGACGCGAACTGCTAGACGTTGCAGGCTTCTCTCCCAGCGAGAAGGAGGACCTAGCCGCCCTAGTCGAGGCCGCAGCCGGTGGGACTGACGGGATCAAATACGCCCGCGAAGCCGAGTTCGAGGAGCCACTAAACGAACGCCGGCTACGCTACCGCAGGCTCACCCTCCTCCCCAAGCTGCGCCCCACTCAAGGAGAGCCCGAGGGTAGGGGTGCATCCTGAATCGGGGGGGGTGCACCCATCGCCGACGACGCCCTCCTCGTCCAACTTATACAGGGCGCTTTGGGTCGAACCGAGAAGACACGTAGTCTCCCGCGGCTGAACATTAGCTCCTGCAAGTTTGTCGTTACCCTACACAGCCGCGCGTGAGGATTGAAAGAGCGATACTCCATCGAGGAGGTAGCGCGCCAGGTGCCGGGCGTCCTGGGCGTGGTGAACAAGATTCGGGTCGCCCGAGCGCTCTAGCTCGCCGCACCCCGAAGACCTCGCCTCGCTGTTTTCCGGTACACCGTTCTGGGTAGAATTTTTGGATAGTTTTCGAGCCCAGGAGTACGGAGGTTTTTTGGATGTTCGGCAGAAGGACGAGGGCCAAGGCGGCGGGCAAAGCCGCTCGCGGCGCGGGCAGGGTAGCCGGCGGGGCGGGCAAAGCGCTCCTCAAGAGCGGTGCGGCCCGCAGGGCGACCCGCGGCGGAGGTAAGGCGGCGGGTAAAGCGGCCCTGAGCGCGGGCAGGGTGACTGGCAGCGCGGGCAAAACGCTTCTCAAAAGCGGTGCAGCCCGCAGAGTAACTCGTGGCGCCGGCAAGACAGCGCTCACGGGTGGTGTGCGTGCCCTGACGCCTAAGGAGCCTACCACTACCCGTTTCTTGAAGTATGGGTTCTTCGCCCTCGCCGGCTTCGCGGTTGGTGCCCTCGTCGCCCGTTCGGGGGAGAAAGAGGTTTCGTCTCCCGGCGCTGGCGCGACCTGGGGCTCGGAGACACCCCTGGGAACTGAAGGCGGTGGTGCCGCCGCAGGGGGCGTGGTCTCCGATCCCGCCAGGCCACAGAGACCGGAGGATCCGAACCGCACCGGGGCCGAGCGGGAGTATTCCGACCCGTCCTCCGGCCCCCTTATCGGCCGGAGTCATCCCTCGGAACCACCACCGGACATCCCCGTGCAACACGACGAGATCGAGAACCGCATCCGAACCCGCATTGGGAACGACCCGCGTACTACAGCGATTCCCCGGGTGAACGTCGAGGTCAACGAGGACGTGGCGGAGCTTCGGGGCGAAGTGCACTCCGAGGAGGAGAAAGCGGCCGCCGAGGAAATCGCCGCCGAAACCGAGGGGGTCAACGAGGTCCGCAACCTCCTTACCGTCAACCCCCAGAGCCCCTCCAGGCACAGAAGGGCTGGCGGCGAGCCGGACTAATTTTCTTGAGCTAGCTGAGCGCTGTTAGCTTTTATTGGGCGAAGCCCAACCGATAAAAGGAGCGCCCCCGCTACGAATGGTGGGGGCGCTCTTTACTGCTTTGGGGGTTCTCCCCATCGAGCTGACGACTTATTCTACCGTCACGCTCTTGGCGAGGTTACGGGGCTTATCCACGTTAAGGCCTCGCGCCTTGGCGACGCGGTAGGCCAAGAGCTGCAGCGGCACTGCGCACACCAGGGGGCCTAAAGGCTCTGGTGCATCGGACGCCGGGAGCACGACCTGGGCTACACGTCCGGCCGCGGCGTCGCCTATCGGGTCTATGGCTATCACCCGCGCCCCGCGGGCCACTGTTTCCTCGACGTTGGAGAGGGTCTTCTCGCGCAAAGTGCCCTCTTCGCCAAGCAAGGCGACGACGGGACACTGCTCGTCTATGAGGGCGATGGGGCCGTGCTTCATCTCGCCGGCGGGGTACCCCTCCGCGGGGAGGTAGGAGATCTCCTTTAGCTTCAACGCCCCCTCCAAAGCCGCTGGGAATAAGCGGCCCCGCCCCAAGAATAGCGCGCACCGCGCCCCCGCGAACACCTCGACGGCCTTGCCCATTACCCGGCCTTCGAGGAGCGTAAGCGCCTCCTCGACCTTCTCCGGCGCTTGTCGGAGCCCCCGTCCGATCTTTAATAGCTCTTCCTTGGGGCGGATGCTTCGCGCCTCGGCAAGCTTCAAGGCCAACAGGTACAGCGCCGCGACTTGCGTGAGGAAGGTCTTCGTGGCAGCGACCCCTACTTCGGGACCGGCCTTGGTCAGGAGAACGGCGTCCGCCTCACGGGTGATGAGTGAGCCCTGGGTGTTGGTCACGGCGAGCACCCGTCCCCCGAAGGCGCGCGCCGCTTGAGCGGCTGCCAGAGTGTCCGTCGTCTCCCCGCTCTGGGAAATGGCGACGACGAGGGTTCTTTCGTCGCCAATGGGATCTGTGTAGCGGTACTCGCTCGCCACCGTCACCTCGACGGGGAGGCGGGCGAACCGCTCGATGGCGTGCTTGCCCAGCAAGCCCGCGTGGTAGGCCGTGCCGCAGGCCACGACCGCGAGCCGCTCGACGCCCGAGAAGTCAAGATCCAACTCCGAAAGGTCCACGACGCCTTCGGCGTCTAGACGGCCCGCCAAGGTGGCCCTCAACGCGGCGGGTTGCTCGTGGATCTCCTTGAGCATGAAGTCCTCGTAGCCGCCGCGCTCCACGGCCTCCGCACCCCAGTCGACCTCTAACGCCTCCCGCTGAACAGGCTCGCCCGATACGGTCGAGATCTCCACCGACGAGTCGGTGACGAGCACTATCTCTCCGTTCTCCACGAAGAGGAACCTGCCCGTGTTGCCGAGCAGGGCCTGCACCGCGCTGGCCAGAAAGTTCTCGCCCTCCCCGAGGCCCACGACTAGTGGGCTCTGATAACGCGCCGCGACAA
>JALZFK010000125.1 GCA_030861585.1 Actinomycetota bacterium
TGAAGCGAACTCTCGTCGCCTACCACGAGCACAACGAAGAACGCCTGGCTCCGAAGCTGGCGGAGAGGGCACGCTCGGAGACCGTAGCGCTCGTCTCCGACGCCGGCACCCCGCTTGTATCCGACCCTGGCTACCGGCTGCTCAGGGCTTGCATCGAGGTCGGCGTCGAGATCGAGGTGCTGCCGGGTCCCTCGGCGTTGATGACGGCGCTCGTCGCCTCGGGATTGCCGACAGACGCGGTCGTGTTCTTAGGCTTCCCGCCGCGTAAGGGACGCGAGCGCGAAGAAGTTTTCGGGCGCGTCGCGTGCGAGGAGGCGACCTTCGTCTTTTTCGAGTCGCCGCACCGCTTAGCGAAGACACTCGAGGCGTTGCCTGCGGAAGCCCCGGTCGCGGTGTGTAGAGAGCTGACGAAGTTGCACGAGGAGGTCTTCCGGGGGACGGCTGGGGAGGCCGCCGAACGCTACGCAGAGGGAGCGCGGGGCGAGATCGTGCTGGTAGTCCGAGGCGGCACGATAGAGGAGCCCCCGGACTTCGAGAAGGTCGTCGAAAGAGCACGGGCGTACGTCGCCCAGGGGGAGAGCCCGTCGAGGGCGGCGGCAAGGGCAGCCCGCGAATCGGGCAGGAAGCGTGGCGAGGTCTACGACCGGCTCGTGGGCTCTTAAGCGCTTGGTCATCACGGCTTTTTATTCTGCTGAGGTACTTACCTGCTAGCCGACTATTCTGCTAACGCCTGGTCTCCGACGGTTCTATAATGCTTTCGGTGCTGGCTCTCGGGGTAGGTACTTTATGTTCATAGATTCGCATACTCACCTGCTCCGGTTGGAGCTCTCGCCGGAGGCGGCGGTCGAGGGGGCTGCGGAGGCGGGGGTCTCGGCCGTTGTTAACATCGGGACCGATATCGAGGACTCGCGCAAGGGTGCGGCCCTGGCGGCTGCGTTGCCGGACGTGTACTCGTCGGCGGGTATACACCCGCACGAGGCGGGGACGTACACGGCCCCGGATCTGGAGGCCTTAGCCGAGATCTCGGAGTCACCGGGCGTTGTGGCCCTGGGGGAGGTGGGGCTGGACTACTACCGGGGGGATTGGTCTAAGGAGATCCAACGGGCGCTTTTTGAAGACGTGATCTCGCTGGCCAACGATACGCGTCTGCCCCTCGTGATCCACTCCAGAGAGGCCTTCGATGACACGATGGCTATCTTGAGCCGCGCCGGGGTCCCGATCGTCCTGCACTGCTTCGAGGGCGGGGAGCGCGAGGCGAAGGAGGCCGCCGAGCGCGGCTACTATCTTGGACTCGCCGGGAACGTCACCTACAAGAACAGCCGGACGGCAGAGATCCTGAGGATGCTCGACCTGGAGCGGATCCTCGTCGAGACAGATGCGCCTTACTTGAGTC
Source organism: Actinomycetota bacterium (assembly GCA_030861585.1). Classification (GTDB taxonomy): domain Bacteria; phylum Actinomycetota; class Rubrobacteria; order Rubrobacterales; family Rubrobacteraceae; genus Rubrobacter_F. Next base: position 1,394 of record JALZFK010000125.1, read on the forward strand.
CGCAGCCGGTGCGCTCAAAGAGGAACGAGCCGAAATATGTGGTCCACACCGCCCGCTTCGTTGCCGAGCGTATCGGTATGGGGGAGGAGGAGTTCGCAGCCCTCACTAGCCGCAACACCCGCAACGTCTTCAGGTTGCCGCTCCAAACCTAGAATCCGCTGTGTTGGGCCGACCTGAACCTCATTTCCCCAAAAAACGTCTCGGTCAGCACTTCTTAAAGGACCCGAACACCGCCCGCATCGTCGCCTATGGCGTCACCGAAAACGACGTCGTCCTGGAGGTGGGACCGGGCCGTGGCGCGCTCACAACTATCTTGGCTGAGGAAGCTAAGCTCGTCCACGCTGTGGAGTTGGACCCTGAGGTACTCCCAGCGTTGCAAAAGGTGCTAGAGCCGCACCGGAACGTCCTCGTGTACGAAGGGGACGCCATGAACTTCGACTACGGGGCGCTCGACCCGCGGCCGAACAAGCTTGTCGCGAACCTCCCCTACAACATCGCTTCGCCCCTCGTGTTGAAGCTGTTGGAGGATGCGGTTTTCCTCGCGGAGCTGCGCTTTATGGTGCAGCTGGAGGTGGCACGTAGAATGGCCGCGGCAAGGGGGACGAAGGACTACGGAGCATACGCGATCCTCGTGCAGCTCCTCACGGAGGTGCGTGTGGAGCACAAGGTATCGCCTCGAGTCTTCGACCCGCCGCCCAGGGTGTGTTCGGCGATTGTGGCCATGGAGCGGCGGGGAGTAGGCCGAGAGGACTACGAGCGCGCAAAGGGGCTGGTACTCGCCGCCTTCAAGAGCCGCCGCAAACGGCTCGTCAACAACTTGCCGCAGACGCTGCGAGAAGAGGCTACGAACACTTTGCGCGACTTGGGCTATGGGCCGGACACGCGGGCCGAGGAGCTGAGCTCCGAAGACTTCGTGACGCTCTCGCGGACGCTTTCGGAGACCACTTGACGAAGGTGCTTCTGCAAGCGTTCGCGAAGGTGAACTACGCGCTCGAGGTGCGAGGGCTGCGAGAGGACGGGTACCACGAGATCTCGACCGTCATGCAGAGCGTATCCTTAGCCGACGAGGTGGAGATCGAACGCACCGGGGAAGGCTTCGAGCTCGAGGTCGAGCCGGAGGACGCTGGGGTCGGGCCGCGTGAGGAGAACACCGTTTTAAGGGCCTGGGAACTGCTCGGAGGGCTCGTTGGCCTTGGGCTTCCGGCGAGGGTGCGCCTTTGCAAGGGGATCCCCGCGGGAGCCGGACTCGGGGGCGGTTCGGCGGACGCGGCGGCTGCGCTCATAGGTCTGAACGAGCTCTTCGATCTGGGCTTGAGCGCCGCGGAGCTGCGGGAAGTTGGCTTGCGAGTAGGGGCGGACGTGCCGTTCTGCCTCTCGGGCGGAACGGCCCTTGGGGGAGGCACCGGCGAAATTTTGAGTCCCCTTCCGGCGCCGCCCCCGCACCATCTGGTCGTTGCCAAACCGGCCGCCGGAGCATGGACGGCTCGGATCTACCGCGCCTACGACGAACGGCCCGAAGGGGGCAACGGTTTCGTCGCCCCGACCGTGCAGGCTCTACGAACGGGCGACCTCGGAGCGCTCGCCGGGGCCTTGGGCAACGACCTCGCACCGGTGACAAAGGCCCTCGTACCCGAAGTGCGGGTGCTGGAGGAGGAGCTTTTGTATACGGGTGCTGTGGGAGCCGCGATGAGCGGGAGCGGGACGGCGGTCTTCGGTATGTTCCGCTCCGAGGCGGAGGCCAGGACCGCGGCAGAGGAGCTGAAGGCACCATTCGTCGGCGTCTGCGGGCCGGTCGCACGTGGGGTGGAGGTGCTCTGAGGTAGCCGTATGGACCCAGAACGAAAAGGGCCTCAGAGCGGTTAGCGGGCGAGGAAGATTTCGTTTCTTGGGCTTCTCCTGTTGTAGTAGAGATGGTAACGGCGATTATAGGCGCGAAACCGTGCGTGTCGTGGACCGAAGTATTCGGGCGGGCGAGCGATGGTAAGGCCTAAAAATCCGATGCTGCGGAGGGCGCGCACTGGTAGCCTGGCGTGGAACGCTCGCAGATGGACCTTGGCAACGGGAGCACTTGGAAGAGCACCGCGAGGTGTTCCAGAAATGGTGTCTCTCTAACCCGCCGGTGTGGATTTCGCTCCCGGAATTCCTCCATTAGCTCCGGCGTAAGCTTCTTGCTGATGTACTTGCTGGTGTACTTGCCGGTCCGCTCGTTGGTGTAATACAGGTACCAGTATGGGCCGTGCCTCGCACCGTCTCGGTCCTTAGAGCAGTGGGGCTTACCGCACTTGACCATCTCCCATTGTAGCCAGCGCCCGCCCTTACCCCTGCGCCGCTCCATGACCTCACGGGACGGGTTCTCTATGAGTTCCCCTTTCCTATCAGTGATGATCTCCCAGGCCGTGGTGGCGATCCGCTTCAGCTCCCCGGTGCTCATCCTTGCTAAGTCCGCCCGCTGCATCGCTGCTCTTCTCCCGCCGTTGGTCTTACGCGGAGTTTATGGCGCATTGGACGAGTTGTCTAAAGAAAATGTTGCGGACACGGCCAATCGTAAGAGAGGATAAGAACCCGACAACGGATGGGGGAAGTAGCCGCTGGGGTTTCGTAAGCGTACGGATACCGTAGTATTGAGGGATGTCATCTCATGACACTATTTTGTGGTTTGTCACTCCTTTACCCACACACTCTCGAGAAGAACATAGGGGATTAGGGCTTACAAAATAGCAGAAGAAAAGCCGGCGCCGATGCGCTCGACGCATGCGAGCTGTGCGAGCATCATTGCGGAGGTAGCCCCTCTTGCGGAGCTAACTCCTCTTGCGGAGCTAACCCCTCTTGCGGAGCTAACTCCTCTTGCGGAAGCAACCCTTCTTGCGTAGGTAGCCCCCCTTCCGGAAACAGCTCCTCTTCCGGAGGTAAACCTTGCTCCGGTGGAGGCGTCTCTTCTGGGGGGGGTAAGGCTTCCTGCTCGGGTAGCGGGGGTTCCTGCTGGGGCTGTTCTACAGGGATTTCTTTTTCCTCGGGCTGTTCTTTCGCGACCTCCTCTTGCTTGGGAGGAATAGGCTCTTGTTTCGGGGCTTCTACGTCCGCCGGGGAGAAGGCCCACCGCGCCAGGAGCAGAAGCAGGGCGATTACGACCAGGGTGCCGATCATGGCCACAAGGATCCGCTGCCTGCGCTCTCGTCTCCTTCGTTCCATGCGCCTCGTTCGCTCCATACGCCTATATATTGCCCGATGGGCCGGGCTAGAGAAAGCCCAGGGCGTAACGGCCTCGGCCGGTAGGGGGTAGAAAGGCTACTTGCTGGCGCGGTCTGATGGTTTAACAGAATGGCCGGTTGCCCAAAAGGAGCTTTGGAAACAGGGGCTTTTCCTAAGAGCCCTCGCTTTTGGACGGCCCTTTTGACGCCCGTGGCGACGATACCGGCCATGGTGGCCTTCACCACGAGGTTATCTGCCATGCTATCTCCGCCGGAAGCACCCTCGCCGCCGGTCATCCCGTCACCCATCATGTCGTCCATGAGGCCGTCGCTCCCGCGGTTGAGGAGGTTCTCCAGGAGGTGAGGTTGCTCGCGGTGCACCCGTCCCATCACCCGCGCCAGGTAGTCCGGGTCCTCGAAGCGCTGGTCCTAGTCGTCCGCGTCGCGGCCGGGGGAATCGCAGCCTTGCTGGAGAGATTCCTCGCGCAGTTGCCGGCCGAACTCCACGCGCTCCTCGGGCTCCAGTCTGGAGAAGGCCTCGCGTGCCAGGTCCTGATAATCTCCTTCCGAGAGCTTCGGAGT
>JALZFK010000220.1 GCA_030861585.1 Actinomycetota bacterium
CGAGGCTGGCGGAGGCGATCGTTCGGAAGCTTAAGGAGAACGATATCGAGGTCCGTCCTCTAGGGCGTGCCAAGCAAGAAATCTCCTAAAGGAGCGCGTACCTTGGCCGAAAATACTGTGAAAGCCCCAATGCCCGGCACCTTCTACCGTTCGCCCGATCCCGAGAGTGACCCCTATGTACAGGAGGGCGACGAGGTAGCGGCGGGCGACACCGTAGGGCTCATAGAGGTGATGAAGAACTTCCACGAGGTCAAGGTCGAGGAGGACGGTACAATCTCCAAGTTTCTGGTAGAGAACGAGGAGGCCGTGGATGCGGGCCAAGATCTCGTGGAGCTAGAATAGTTGTGCGACGGGGTCGCTAGCCCAGATCCCCGCGACCGTAACGTTGAACCAAAGGAGAAAGCATGTCTTCGCTCGTCGCCCAACCGCGCACACTTGTGGACGTCGTGTTGCCGCGTCCGCGGTCGTGGCTCTTCGATGCCGCGTTGGTCGTGGTCTTCAGTGCTTTTGTGGCACTCACCGCGCAGGTCGAGATCCCGCTGCGGCCGGTGCCCATAACGCTGCAGACTTTAGGTGTGCTCTTTACCGGCGCCGTTCTCGGCAGCCGACGCGGTGCTGTGGCGCTGCTCTTGTACCTGGCGGAAGGGGCGGTAGGTCTGCCCGTCTTCGCGGGCGGGGCTTCCGGTGTCGCCTACATGTTGGGCCCAACTGGCGGCTACCTAGTGGGGTTCGTGCCTGCGGCGGCTGTGGTGGGGTGGCTAGCCGAGCATGGCTGGGACCGGCGGCCGCTTTGGACAGCGCTGGCGATGGTGATAGGCAACCTCGTGATCTACGCTCTAGGCGTCACCTGGCTGGCCGTGCTCCTGGGTGACCTTAGGACCGCACTCGTCCAGGGAGCGCTGATCTTCATCATCGGCGACCTGATCAAGCTAGTGATCGCTACGATCACGCTGCCCGGGGGCTGGGCGTTGGCGAGGCGGCACCGAGATACGTCCGTTTGACCGTCGAACGTAAACGCGTGTGTGGTGCTTTCGGTGGGCTTTCTTCGCCACGACGCGTGGGAGGAGGAACTAGATCGACGGTAAACAGCAACGCGAGAAGAGATGAATCAGATCGACCGGATAGTCGTTGGGGGTGTGCAACCGCGGCCGTTCTGTGGGGACCACGAGGACGCGCTCTCGGCCCCCGCAAGTTGGGGTGCGGAAGAGAAACGGGGTGAGCATATTGAGTCAATCGGGGGAGAACGGCAAGCCTTCTTCGGAACGAGACGCTTCGACGTGGAAGGACGGTCGACAGAAGCAGCGTTTCTGGCACGGCTTCGCTAACATGGCGAACGTGACCAGCGCTGATGAGGTGGTGGTGGTTCGCGGTGAGGGGTGTGAGGTCTTCGACCGCGAGGGCCGGCGGTACCTGGATGCCACCGCCGGCCTTTGGTACTGCAACGTCGGATACGGCAGGCGCGATATAGCAAAGGTTGTCGAGCGCCAGATGGAGAGGCTGCCGGCCTACTCGACCTTCGGTTTGTACGCCAACGAGCCTACCTTGGAGCTCTGCGACCGCGTCTCGCAGCTGACGCCGTTGCCCGACGGCAAGGTCTTCCTCACCTGCAACGGGTCGGACGCGATAGACACCGCGGGGAAGATGGTTCGGCGGTACTGGAACGCGGTGGGCAGGGCCGAGAAGCAGGTCATCATCGGACGGGATCACGCGTACCACGGTATGGACGCCTACGGCACCAGCTTGGCCGGCATCTCCGCCAACGCCCAGGGTTTCGGTCAGTTGGTGCCAAGCGTAGCCCAGGTACCCTACGACTCGGTCGAGGCTTTAGCCCATGAGATCGAGCGCCTGGGGGCGGACAGTGTCGCCGCCTTTATAGGTGAGCCAGTTATAGGGGCTGGGGGCGTCTACCCGCCGCCAGACGACTACTGGCGCGGTGTGGCTGAGGTTTGTCGGGAGAACGATGTGCTTCTCATAGCGGACGAGGTAGTTACCGGCTTCGGGCGCTTAGGTACTTGGTTCGCGTGTGAGCGTTACGGGTTCGAGCCGGACCTGCTCGTCTTCGCCAAGGGCGTCACCTCAGGGTACATACCATTAGGCGGGGTCGTAGTCGGCCCACGGGTGCAAGAGCCATTCTGGTCGGGCGACGGTGTTGTGTTCAAGCATGGCTACACTTACTCGGGGCACGCGGCGGCTTGCGCTGCGGCGCTGGCGAACCTCGACATCCTCGAGGACGAGGACCTCGTCGCCGGAGTGGCGGCCTTAGAGCCGGAGTGGATCGAACGCGTTTCCTCCCTGGCCGATAATCCCCTCGTGGAGGAGGTGCGGGCGGTAGGTCTGCTTGGAGCGGTGGAGCTCTCGCACGAGGAGCTCGAGGCGCAGCCCGGCTTGCTCGACGAGGTTGTTGCCAACGCACGCCATGAAGGAATTTTGACGCGCTCCCTTCCCGGTGCCGTTCATCTCTCCCCGGCGTTCGTGATCACCGAGGAGCAGGTCGACGAGCTCACGGCCGGCCTCTCTCGCGCCCTCGATGGCGCCCAAGAGGAAGGCCCGAGCACCGCTCGCCCGACGCCCGAGCGGAGCGGAGACGATCGTCTGGAATAAGGAGCACAGGCCTTGCGAACCCACGTTTTGGGCCCCATCCGCAACTATCGAACGGTTGTTAGTTGGTCTGCCTTAAGTAGTCGTTTGCAGCAGGGGCATGATCTAGGTTACTACAAGTCGTCGGTGGGCAGCTCGAAGATGGTCTCGACCCTGGTGTAGTTGCCGGCGAGGCGGCCCAAAGAGTTCAGTCCGCCTACGTATAGCTTACGGTGTTGTGGTGTATTGTGGTGTAAGTAGATTGTGCCGTTAGGGGTTGGCGACCCTACTTCAGGTTTCCGCTTCCTAGGAAGTTCAGAAGCTTCTCACGGTACTCGCGATGGGTGTAAGCTTCGACATGACCCAAGCCTTCTACTTTCCAGAATGCCGCTTCCGGGTAGGCTCTTTCGAAGAGTTCGGCGTGCTCGAAGGGGACCACCTCATCGTCGGTTGAGTGGATGACCAATAGTGGCACCCCCTCTCCCCTGAGCCGGGCGGCGTCTTCACTTGGCCGCACCGCCCAGGGGTCGAAGCCCAAAAAGTACTTTGCCGCGAGGAGGACGCCAGCGTTGAAGAGACGTGGCAGACCACTTGCCTCGGGAATCTGCTTTCGCAGGATAAGCGGGAGATCCGCGTAGCCCGCCTCCTCGACCACGGCCGCTACCCCGGTCCCCGGCGCTGAGCGCACGACCGTCGCCCCGCCCATCGACCAGCCGTGGAGCACTACTTCTCCCGGCTCCAAGCCCTCCTCCTCTAACCAAGCGAGAGCTCCTTGCAC
>JALZFK010000173.1 GCA_030861585.1 Actinomycetota bacterium
TCAGCACTCCCGCGAAGAATTCGGCCGGGTAGTGGCGCCTCATGTAGGCGCTCGCGTAGGCGAGCTCCGCGAAGCTGGCGGCGTGGGCCGCCGAGAAGCCGTAAACCGAGAAGCCCTCCATCCAGGAGAAGACCTCGTCCGCGGCGGCTGTGGGCACGCCTCTCGCTCGCGCCCGCCACAGGAACTCCCGGCGCAGTTCTCGCATGGCCCCCGGGCCCCGGTCCTTCGTTATGGCGCGCCGCAGCAGATCTCCCTCCGCAAGGCTGAAGCCAGCGACGGCGTTAGCCACGGCGAGGACCTGCTCCTGGAAGACCAGGACCCCGTAGGTAGGCCTTAAGATCTCCTCTAACTCCGGCAGGAGCACCGAGTACGGCTGCTGCCCGTTCCGGCGCTTCACGTAGGGCGTGACCAGATCCCCCCTCACTGGCCCCGGTCTGAACAGCGAGATCTGGGCGATGAGATCCGCCATCCTCCGGGGCTTCAAACGCCTGCTCAGGTGCATCTGCCCAGGGCTCTCCAGCTGGAACATCCCCGCGTTCCTTCCGGTCCTTATGAGCCGGTACGTCTCCACGTCGTTGGACGGCGGAGCGTAAGGGTCCACCCTCCGACCAATCCGCCCCGAAGTCAGTTCCCCGGCCTTTCGCAGGGCCGTATGCATCTTGAGCCCCAAGAGGTCTAGCTTCGGCAGTCCGACGCGCTCCAGGTCGTCCTTGTCATACTGACACCTCAGTAGCCCCTCCGTACCCGACGGCTCCAGCGGTACCAGCTCCGATAAGCGGCGCTCTGCCGTTCCGAAGACCATTCCGCCGCTGTGAGTCCCGGCCGCCCGGATGCGCCCCACGAGCCCCGCCGAGAGTTCCAAGAGAAGCCGGTACCTCTCCCTGTCCTGCAGGGGATGCCCGCGCATCGCAGGCTCCGCGAGTCCCTCCTCCCAGCCGGAGAGCCCCTCGTAAGTCTTGCCCCGGTCCAGAAAGCGGGTCGGCACGTGTCGACTGAGCGCGTCTATCTCCCGCGGCGGATGTCCCAGAGCCCGCGCCGCGACCCGCACCGCTCCTCTGAGTGACATCGTCTGTACTGTCGCGGCTTCGGCCACCTCTTGCCGCTCGTAGCGCCGGACCATCTCGAATCGCACCTCGTTGCGCCGCTCCGAGCAGAAGTCCAGATCTATATCCGGCGGATCCTTCCTCCCCTCGTGCATGAACCTCTCGAAAAGCAGCCGGTGCTCGAAAGGCTCCGGGCTCGTCAGCCCCAGGCAGTAGGAGACCAGCGAGTTCGCCGCGCTCCCCCGGCCCGTCACCGGGATACCCTTCTCGCGCGCGATTCCCGCCGCCTCATAGGCGATCAGGAAGTACGGCGCGAACCCCAAAGCGTTTATACACAAGAGCTCCCGCCGTAGGCGTGAACGGATCTCCGCCACCGTCGCCCCGCCTCTGCTTTTCCCGCCATAGCGCCTCCTCGCCCCCGCCACCACCAGCGCCCGGAGCCTCCCCTCCGCCGTCTCTCCTGGCGGTACCCTCGCCGCCGGCACGTGCACCTTCCCCGCCAGGCCTACTGCCCCGGCGCACCGCTCCGCGACCGCTGCGGCGTTCGACAGAGCATCTGGGTAGCCCGCGTAGAGCCGACGCACCTTCCCGGGCGGCCTCAGGTAGAGTTGGTCCGTCGGCCTATAATCCGGTCCCGGCAGGGAACGCAGGTGCGAAGCCGCTACCAAGACCTCATGCAACCGATGGTCCTGAGCCTGCAGATACGCCACCTCTCCGGTCGCGACCGTCGGCGCCCCGGCCTCCCGAGCGAACGCGGCCACACGTTCCATCCTCCTCCTGCCACCCGCGGTCTCGTCGTCCGAGAGCTCCACGAAGACACCCTCCTGCCCGAACGCCTCTCGGAGAACGCTCAGGACTTCCTCCGCCCGCCTTCTCCGTCCCGACAGCACGAGGTGGGGAAGTAGCCCAAAGGGTACAGCCCCCGTCAGGCAGATTACGCCCCTGCCATGTTCCGACAGCGTCTCAAGTGAGCACCGAGGCTTGCGCTGCTCCTCAGACGCGCACCTGTAGAGCGTGATGAGCTGGCACAGGGAACGGTAGCCTTCTATCCCCTCCGCGAGCAGCACGAAGTGTCCGCCTTCCTCCATGCTCACCTCCACCCCGACGATAGAGGAGACGCACGCCTCCTCGGCGGCCTCCAGAAAACGCGGTACCCCGTACATACCGTCACGATCCGTGAGCGCCAGAGCGTCCGTCCCCATACTCGCCGCCGCCTCGACCAGCTCCTCCGGCGTCGCAACCCCGAAGCCGTAGGAGAACCCGCTCCTCACGTGCAGGTGCGTGAAAACGGTGGTCAATCCGCCACCCCGACGAGAAACCACACGGAGCCCTCGCGCGCCAGATCCACCACCGCTCCGTCCGACAGAAGCACCCTGACCACCGTGCGGTCCACTCCGGCGTCCTCGTCCCACCACTCCCGGATCTCTCGCCAGCGGTCCAGGACCTCCACCACCCACCGCTCCTTGCGGCACCTACGCTTCCCCAACGCCCACGAGATCCGTACACGACAAGAATATTTCTCTATCTCGACCGACTCCCGCCGGCAATGGGCTGCCTGCCCGCCCCTACCCTCTACCTCCGACGCCCGCGAAAGCCAGGGCGCCCGAAGCAAATGCTCCGCCACCACCCGCTTGGATGTCGCACTAGGAAACAAAGGCTCCTCGAACCCGTCCGGCCTCAGCGGGTAATCGTGTATCTCCGATACGCTCGCCTCCACGCTCCCCTCCAGAGCTATCTCCCTCGAAGGAGCGCCCGCAGCCGAGTCTGAGCTGGGGTGGGGAGGTCCGCCCCGTCCCGGTATAATCCGAAGAACGGGCGTCCTCGCCTCCTCTAACCCCTCGTAGACCGCTCTGGTTGGCCGCCGTTCGGTCTCCGAGGCCCGGGGTGGGGGCGCTCCTTCTTTGTGTTCCCCTCTTCACGCTACCACAAACAATAGTTTGCAGTCTAGGACAATATAAGATAAGGTAGGTCTGAGGGGTGGCTCACACGGAGGTACGAGGTGGTCTCCGAGAACCGAAAGGTACGGATGGAGATGCTCAAGCACCTGGCCCGCACGAGCGCTAGGGGCGAGGGACCGCCGACCGTGCGCGAGGTGGGGGAGGCCGTGGGACTAAAGAGCTCGCAGACCGCCTACAAGCACCTCAAGAAGCTCGAAGAGGCAGGTTACGTCGAGAGGGAGGGATCCAAGAGGCGGGCTCGTGGTATCCGACTCACCGATAAGGGATGGGAGACTGCGGGCGAGATGCCCCTGCTAGGTAGGATCGCTGCGGGCCGTGGGCTGGAGGCCGTGACGGTCGGAGACGAAGCCTACTCACTGGCCGCCGAGCTTCTCGGCTCGCGTTCCGGGCGGAACCGCTATCTCTTACGGGTGGTGGGGCAGTCGATGATTGGTGCCCACATCGCCGACGATGACCTCCTCATTGTGGAAGAGGACGAAGACCCGCCCGACGGCACCGTGGTGGTAGCCCTTATCGGGAACGGAGTCGAGGTCACGGTCAAGAGGCTCTACCGCGACGGCGAGACGCTGAGGCTAAGGCCGGAAAACGGCGAACACGAGGACCTCGTCTTGCCGGCCGAGGACGTCAAGATTCAAGGACGGGTGGTCTACGTAGTCCATCCGC
>JALZFK010000219.1 GCA_030861585.1 Actinomycetota bacterium
GGAGCGCGACGGAGCTCCTTGGAGATCTCCGGCGAATTAGGGAAGGACTGCCGTCACCCTTGGCGGAGGTCGAGCCGGTCGCGATGGACCGGCCCGTGTTACCGACACCGCCGGTCCTCGCGAATCCGGGTGGGGACGGCGCGAGCGGTGGCTCGTACGTCGTGTACGGAAGGTACTCTAAGAAACTGCCTTGGGCGCTGGCGACGGCCTTCGTCGCGGTCCTGGTCTTGCTCGGTGCTGCCGCCTGGGACCCACGCTCGGGTTCTCAGGAGCGGGTCCGGGCTCAAGATGTGGCCCGCGGATCCCTCGACTGGTCCGGCACGGCGTTCGCAAAAGGCGAGCAGGCGACCCGCGGATCCCTCGACTGGTCCGGCGCGGCGTTCGCAAAAGGCGAGCAGGCGACCGGCCCAAAGAACGAAGCCTCCGACGCAGGGAGCCTGCCCGAAGACCTGAAGAACTCTAAAGCAGATACGGGCAGCCCGAAGCTCGACGAATTCGTGTCCAGGGTCGCAATCCCCCAAAACGGTGGCGTCGGCCAGAATCCTAAGGTGGGCATCGCGGCGGACCCGAGCGCGGAGGGCGATGCGACGGGCGACTCGGAGTCCGAGCAGGTCAGTGTTCCGGAGGTTTCGGGAGGGAGCGAGGAAGAGACCTCACCGGCCCTCTCTGACTCCGGACACTCGGTATTGGGCACGGCGGCGCAGCGCAGCTCCGAACCCGCCGGGAAGGTCATAGGAACCGATTCCCCGGTGAGAGCCATGATAGAGCGGGAGCCCGCAGTGACTACCATGCTCAGCACTAGCTCCACGAGCCAGGAAGGCAGCAACGGCCGCGAGGACAACGCGCACGCGACTGTACGAAAAGAGACCTCCACGCCGAAGCAACCGTCGAAGACGAGAAAGCGGGACCAAAAGCCCTCAAACAAGAGTTACAAATAATTATCCGTCCGACATGTTGGTCGAAAACACCAATCGCTAGAGCTCGCCTTCCAGGTCGAATGGAAGATGGAGCCGCTACAGTAGAGTTGGTGCAGTTCGGCGAATAGTTTTGTATCTACCAACCGCACTAAGCGTCTTCGCCAGTAGGCGACTAGCGTGAGAATGACCTGTCTTGCAAAGCCATCTCAAGAGATCTGGAATCGCACCCTTGATAAAGAGGGCGCAGTAAGAGTGGCAGAGAACGCCTTACAAGAGGGCGTGGCGTTTCCTGACAGCGGAGCAGTACGGGAACGTGGTCTGGCTTCCTCGTGCCGTTACCGATAACTGACGATGGGCTGAAGGAAGATCCCTGCATCCTGACCCGCCTGGTTAGCGAAACCGCCTCCGTTCATCACCCGGTCGCATGCGCAGTACCCAATAACCAACCCTCTTACGCTGTGGTGCAGCGTTAGATTTAAGAGCCGATCTGGAGCATCCGCCTCCCTCTTACCAGTTCTCCAACGACTCGCGGAAGATGTTGGCAAGTTCGTCCGGGCCCGCTTGTCTCGGGGCGATGCTTAACTGTCGCTGTTGTTTGAGTGCCCCATCGACTAGGCCATCGATGTCGTTCTCGTCGTAACCGAGCTGTCGAAGACCACTTGGGGCTCCTACATCCTTCATTAACTGGCTCAGAACATTCGGTAGGGTAGTTTCGTCCGCATCGGGGATCGGTTCGCCGGCGAGGTACTGGGCGGCCTGGTGATGTTTGTCCGGATCGGAGGGATAGGTGAAGCGGAAGGCCGCCGGGGCGGTGACGATGACTGCGAAGCCGTGGGGCACGAATGGGTGGTCGGGGTACCCGGTAGACCGGAAGGCGTGTTTGAGGCTGGCTATCGGGTAAGCGCAGGCATGTGGTATGGCCGTACCGGCAGAGCCGAATCCGATCCCGGCGATCGAGGCGGCAAGCATCATATTCCCGCGGGCCCGCGTATCGTCGCTGTCGGCGACCGCACGCCTTAGGTACAGCCCGCCGTACTCTAGGGCTTTAGTCGCCCAAAGGTTCGACACCGGATTGGACCCTTGGAAGTGCGGGCGTTCTGCCGGGGTATCGGGGGCAGGACGGGAGTTATACGGCCGAGCGGTGAAGGACTCGGCCGCGTGGCAAACCACGTCCAGCCCACAGGCTGCGGTTACATCAGGCGGCATGGAGCGTGTGAGCAGGGGGTCTACTATCCCGTGATCTGGCCGCAGGAAGGGGTGAGATATGGCCGCCTTGGTCTTTAACTCGGGGAGGTCGAGGACGGCGATCCCGGTCGCCTCGGAACCGGTCCCAGCCGTGGTCGGTATCGCCAGTAGCGGCTTGAGGGTGGACGGGGGCTGGCGTCCGCTGCCCACAGGCGGGAAGATGTAGTC
>JALZFK010000223.1 GCA_030861585.1 Actinomycetota bacterium
AGGAGCAGCTCGACATCCTCCACTACCAGGCGATCGACACCGGCGACGGGACGATCGTGACGGTCACGGTGTTCGAGGACGAGGAGAGGTTCCGGCGGTCCGAGGCCGCGGCGGCGCGAGTACGCGAAGGTCTGGCCGAGTTCCGGGTCGAGGAGATCGACGCCCTTGCCGGCGAAGTAATGGTGAGCAGGGCAAGCGAGAAAGTGCTCAGGGCGGTCCACCACTGAGTGGCCTCGGTGATGCGCTGGTTCGCTATGTTGGGCGCCGTTGATGCGATCCGGATGCCTCCTGTGGAAGAGCCGCAGCGAACGGACGTCTACGGGTCGAGGATTCGTGGCCGGTGTCCCGATCGTCGAGTTTTTAGGAGAAAGGAAGTTGCTATGGTTGACCTGCCCAGCCAGCCGCTCGGGGACATAGATCCCGAGTTCGAGAAGATAGCCCTGGAGACCGGGGATTGGACCTACGGTCTCTCGGGCACGAGCACACGGGAGAAGCTCCTGATCAACCTGGCCAACGACGCCTGCCGGGAGCACCTCGGCCTGGCGTTCCGGCTCCACGTCCAGGCCGCGCTCTCTCACGGCGTGCCGTTCTCCGATGTCCTCGGCGTGGTGCGTTTCATCGGTCCCTACGCGGGCTACCCGGCCGCCGCCGACGTCCTTGAGCGGCTCGGTGCAGTCGCTGCCGAGCTCGGGATAGATCTCCGGAGCCCGGCGGCCGAGGCGAGCGTCGATGGCTCGTCGGGGGCACCCGACATACACCTGCGTCCGGACAAAGGGTTCGACACGACGGATGAGTGGTTGGCCGACTTCATCGCGTCCCGGACAGAAAGGTCCTGGTCGGTGCCGGGGTTGAGCATGCGGGAGCGGGCGTATCTCGCGCTGACGGCCGACGTCGCCCAGCAGACCTTGGGCGACTCGTTCCGAGTCCACGTTCGCCTGGCGCGCGAGAGCGGGGCTAACCCGGAGGAGATCCGCGATGTCGTGAGGTTCCTCGCAGAGTGCGGCATAGCAAAGGCGGCCGCGGCACTGCGCGAGCTCGACACGATTCTTGAGGCTGTCTAACCACCGCTTCAGGCAGGCGAGGGGCCAGGGTCCTTTGCTCGGTATTTACGTCGTAGTCAAGTTGCCACATCGCGACGCACACGCGACTCTGAAAGGAGAACGGCATGATCTGGAGCAAGTCTCGGGTGCCTTCGGCGCACATCGGGCGTCGTCCGAGAGCGGTCGTCGTGACCGGCGCATCGAGCGGTATCGGACACGCCGCCGCGATGAAGTTGGCCCGCTCGGGATTCCGCGTCTTCGCCGGGGTCAGGAAGGAGGAGGATGCGGAAGCGCTCGAAGAGGCTGCCCCGGCGGGCCGCCTGACACCGCTGTTCATCGACGTCACCGACGAACACCTCGTCGCATCGGCCGCGTCCACGGTCGAAGAAGCGGTGGGCGGTGAAGGGATTGCAGGGCTTGTGAACAACGCCGGCATCGGCGAAGCCTGGCCGCTCGAGTACGTACCGCTCGAGGAATTCAGGCGCCAGTTTGAGGTCAACGTGGTCGGGCACCTGGCGGTAACGCAAGCCTTCCTGCCACTGATACGCGCCGCGACGGGCCGGATAGTGAACGTCGGATCGGTCGGGGGGCGGATCACCATGCCCTTCGGCGGCACCCTCAGCGCCCCCCGGCACGCGCTCGTCGCCGTGAATGACGCGCTGCGGATGGAGCTCTACCCCTGGGGCATACACGTCGCCCTGATCGAGGGCGGCTCGATCTCCACCCGCGCCGTCGACAAGCTCGAGGCGGCTGCGGAGGCCACCATAGAGGGGCTCCCCGCCGCTGGCCGCGCACGCTACGCCGACTCCTACAGAACCGCCGTCGCTCACGCCGTCGCGCGCACACGGGCGGGAAGCCCACCCGAGGTTGTCGCCGACGCGATATTGCGCGCCCTGACCGAGCCCACGCCGAAGACTCGCTACCCGGTGGGAGCCGACGCGCGAGTGCTCCTCGCCCTCTCCGAAGTATTGCCCGATCGCCTGCTCGACCGGCTACGCTTCCGCATCTTCGGGCTGCAGGGGAAGTTCGACGCGCCGGGCCGAGGGTGGCGGCAAGACCCAACCCGTTCACCATGCCGCCAAGGGGAGGTGATCTAGTCATGCGCGCGTTACCGGAAGTGTTGGCCGGCACAAAGGAAGGATCACTGATGAAACAGAAGACGATTCGTACCTCACCCTGGGCGTCGCCCGACCTGTGGGGTCCGGCGACACCGCTGCGGTCACCATCGGCGGCCTCTCCATGCTGGCGCTGGGGATCTGGGCGTTCTCCGCGCCCGCCTCGTTCGCCGACTTCGTCGCGTTCCCTTACAACAGGCACCTGTTACACGACGTGGGAGCGTTCCAGATCGGTATCGGGGCGACGATGCTACTCGCGCTGATGTGGACTGACGGCGTCATGGTCGTACTGGCTGGCTACGTTGTGGGTACCGGATTCCACCTCGCCTCCCACATCATCGACCGACACATCGGTGGCCACGCCTACGACCCGCTGGTGCTAAGCGTCATGGTAGCCGTCGGGCTGGCAGGGATGTACGTACGGGCACGTGTGTTTGGGCGGATGCCCGGGGGCCGAGCAGTTCGGATCCTGATCCAACGTGAAGGGAGGTCTCTGATTCGAGCGGTATCACGAGCAGCAGCGGAGCGAGAACGTACGATCAGGGGTCGAGGGAAGTAGTGTGGAAAGCGCGTGTAGCGCGACCCTTATCCGCATGCTTACCTTGAGAGGAGGCGACGACTATCGGTGAACAGCAAGAGTTAGATGCCGAGATACTGGCCCACTACGAAGAAGGACTCGAGCGAGAACGCTTGCTTCGCGGCGGAGCTGGTCGGCTCGAATACCTTCGAACGAGGGAGTTGCTCGCTCGATACCTGCCACCGCCACCCTTGACGGTACTCGACGTCGGCGGAGGAGCAGGCGTGTATGGGCTACCGTTGGCCAGGGAAGGCTACTCCGTCCACCTGATCGACCCGGTGCCGCTGCACGTCGATCAGGCGAGAGAGGCCTCAGCCTTGCAACAGGACGCTCCCCTCGTCGGTGCAGAGGTAGGTGACGCAAGGCGGCTTACGTGCGACGACGATAGTGTGGACGCGGTGTTGTTACTGGGACCGCTGTACCACCTGACCTCCCGGGACGACCGCCTCCAGGCCCTCAGGGAGGCCTACCGTGTCGTTCGCCCCGGAGGCGTGCTCGCAGCAGCGGCGATCTCGCGCTTCGCCTCCACCTATGACGGTCTACTCCGAGGCTTCCTGGAAGATCCCAGTTTCGAAGAGATCGTCGAGCGCGACGTCCGCGAAGGGCAGCATCGCAACCCGACCGGAAGGCCCGAGTGGTTCACCACCGCCTTCTTCCACCTCCCTCAAGAGCTGCGCGACGAAGTGATCGAGGCAGGCTTTATGGTTGAGACGCTCGTGGGAATCGAGGGGCCTGCCTGGGTCTTGCCCGACCTCGACTCCTGGCTCGAAGACCCGCCGCGGCGCTCGAGGCTTCTGGAGGCCATTAGACGAGTAGAAACGGAGCCCAGTTTGCTCGGTGCCAGCGCACACATCCTTGTCGTCGGTCGTCGACGCTGATCGAGGCTTCGAGATCCCTCAATTCGCCTTGACCTTCCGTGAAGGGTTTTGCCCGGTAGCTCGCGGTAAGTCTCCCGCGCCATCGGTCGGCGAGCGGGTCTTTCAGCATGTCGCAAGCGCGGCCGATGAGCGCCCGGGCCACCGGGTTGCTCGGCGAGGAGCGGGTTTAAGAGGCCTATCCTGGCTCGAGATGGGAGCGGCTCGTTGCGGTCAAGGGCCGCTACGATCCGACGAACCTCTTCCGGCTCAATCAGAACATCCCGCCATCCTCCGAGACTCGAACAACTGAGCAGAAGAAAAGAAGCGGTGGTTAATGAAGGATCAGCAACAAAGAGACCAGCAGCAGGACCAACAGCAGCAGCAGGAGAAGAAGGACAATAAATAGCCTGAGGGGGACATGTAGCAAGGAGCGGCTTCCGAGAGGCCCTCAATACCCGAGGCCGAGTTTCCAAGAAGACTCCTTCTCGGAGGTTCGTCAATGAAGGTAAAGATAGCCCCTCGTTGGGGTAGACGTGGCCCCTTAGAGCGGTTGCTTCATCCATCGCTTGAAAGATGGCCCTTGCCTGCCTCCGAAATAACGGCTAAGTTCACTTTGGTACCTACGCTAAAGATCTCTAGGGTAGGGAAGGGTGTAAGAAGTAGGGTTAAGCGGTCGAAGCGCCAAGATCGCAGAAAGGAGTGAACGAAAGATGATAGAGGAGAGAACGGGTGAAGCCTTCGAGTTCGACGAGCAGCTTACCGTGGTGGGACGTAAGCTAGAGCCGGGTGATACGGCTCCCGAATTCGAGCTGGACTACTTCGACTCGGTCAATGAGGAAATGGGGAGCGTGCGACTGTCCGACTCGGCTGGTAGCGTACGCATACTCAACGTCGTTAACTCGCTCGATACACCGGTGTGTCAAGTCGAAACGCACCGGTTCGAGGACTCTCGCTGGGATCTTCCCTCGGACGTAGTAATCTACACGATCGGCATGGACCTGCCCTTCGCCCAAGCTCGCTGGCATCAGCAAGAGAACGTGTCACACCGCTCGCTGTCGGCGCATCGGAGTGAGCAGTTCGGGCGCGACTACGGTGTGTTGCTCAAGGAGTGGCGGCTGCTGTAAAGGGCGGTGTTCGTGGTGGACAAGAACGACAAGCTCGTACATGTGGAGTATGTCGGCGATCAGATGATGGAGCCGGACTACGAAGCCACTCTAGAAGCGGCTCGTAAAGCTGCTAACCAAAGCTAAACAACGAACTCACTTAGCGCCCACAGATGTGGTGGTAGGGGCCGGGGCTCATAACCTCGGCCCCCTCTCTTTA
>JALZFK010000232.1 GCA_030861585.1 Actinomycetota bacterium
CCGATGGGAGGCGTTCCGCCGCAGGAGGGCGATGCCCACACGGAGGCCATCCCAACCGATACCCCAAGGGTCGAAGATGTGCCGATGACGGAAGAGGCTCCGGCGAGCCCCAGCGAGCCCCCGCCACCGGTCGAGAGGCCACCGGAGCCCGAGAGGAGCATCGGGGCTGGAGAATACTTCACGAACCTCATAAGGGAAACCGATAAGAGAAGCCGCGGACAGATCTAGAGCGTTCGAAGCGGTTCGTTCCTGACGATCGCTGCTCACCAGGCCGGGGTCTCCGTTGGAGATCCTGACCCTCTTCGGTTGGTTCGACACCGCAGGGCAGATCCCAAAAGGCCGCGTCATGCGAAGCGACGAGTTTCGCGGGCGGTCTTACCACGAGTCCCGCTATACACTTCGAGCCGTTCACAAGGCTGGCCCGGCTTCGCTTTTGTGGCGCTTGCCGCGCAAGCACGACCTCGGGCGGGCCATTTCGTGCATACCCAGCACGCGCCCCAAGAACAGCCGATGACCGTCGTGGCTCGCCTACCGGTGGCACAGAGCGATCAGTTACGGGAGAAACTCGCCACCCGTAGGAGCAAGGGCTTCTTTGGGAGATCGTTCGGGTAATAAAATAACGCGAAGTGAATACCACGCTAACCCATACTAGCGAATGGCCAGCGAAAGAAGCCCCATGAATGGCCTGCTCCCCGACCTCGTTCGATGGTCCACCGATGTAGCCTACTCCTTCGGTTATGTCGGTATAGCCGTCCTGGTGGCGCTGGGGAACATGCACCTGCCGATACCCACGGAGATCACCCTGCCCCTCGCAGGCTTCCTGGTCGGACAGGGGCGTTTCTCGTTCGTCCCGGTGCTGTTTTGGACGACGCTGGCGGCGGTGATCGCCTCGCTGATCCTGTACGTTCCGGGGCGTTGGCTCGGCGAGGAGCGCCTGCGGCGGTTTGTCAGAAAGTTCGGCCGGTTCGTGCTCGTACGCGAGTCGGATCTCGACAAGGCGAGCAAGCTGTTCGAACAGCACGGCGGTAAGGCCATCCTGATCGGTCGTCTCATCCCGGGCGTAGGCACCCTAATCTCGATACCGGCGGGCCTCTATCGCATGCCGATCTGGGGTTGGTTCATGTTCTTGACCGTTCTCGATAGCGTCATATACAACGCGCTGTTCATCGGCCTCGGATGGGCTTTGGGCTCTCGGTGGATGCTGGTGGAGCAGTATGCGCGGATGGTGCAGTACCCGGTACTGGCCATCCTGGCCGTAGGGGTCTTCTGGTTCGTATGGCGTCGGTGGAAAGCGCGTAAGCAAGCTTAGCGCTCCTACCCTCGGTGGGTCTGTGCCTTCCGGGGCCTGGGACAGATTAGAGCCATCCCGCTCGCCGATACCAGCGGGCGGTACGTTCGAGGCCGTCGAAAAGTCGAACCTCAGCCCGCCACCCCAACAACCGTTCGGTGACAGAAGGATCGCAGGTCCAGGTATGGACGGCCAAGTCCAGGGCCCGGCGCTCGTCGAAGACAGGTAGCGCATCGCTGAGCTCCGCCGTCCACTGGGCTGCGCGCCCCGCCAGCTTGAAGACGGCGGCGGGCAGGCGAACGGTGCGAACGGGTCTTTCGAACACCCGCTCCAACCCGTTGGCGATGTCCTGCCAGGTATAGCGCGACGGTTCGGCCACCGGGTAGGGTCCGAAGCCCCCGGGTTGCCGAGCCGCCGCTAGGGCGGCCCGGGCCGCATCGGCGGCGTAGACGGGCTGCAAGAGATCTGAGCCGGAGGGAACAACCAGCCAACCGCTCTGGGCCAGCTTGAACAAGGGTAGAAGATCGGTGTCGCGCGGACCATAGACGCCGGCCAGGCGGAGGACGATCCTATCCATCTGTGCATCTTCGGCGCGCAGGTACGCTTCGGCCTCGAGTTTGCTCTGGCCGTAGGCGCTCGCGGGGTGGTCCCGGTCGACTTCTGTCAGGGCATCGGGGCCACGCGCCGCGAGGCTGCTGATCAGGACGAAGCGCCGTACGCCGGCCTTGGCCGAGGCGGCGGCTAGCCTCCGGGTACCCCGGGCGTTAATCTGCTGGTAATCTCCCGTACGCTTAGCCCTGGTTACCCCCGCGGCGTGGACGATCACGTCAACGTCCTCCACCGCCCGCGGTAGGTCCTTCGGGTGGGTGAGGTCGAGAGGCGTGAGTTCCACCGCGAGGTCACCGAGCCATCCGGTGTTGCTGGAGGCACGCACGCCGCACCGCACCTGGTAGCCCGCTTCGACGAAGATTTGCGCGATGTGGCTACCGACGAACCCCGTCGCACCCGTCACCAGCACGCGCTCGGGCATAGGTCGCCCCTATATTTCCTTTTCGTAGATCCGGTAGGTCTTGTAGAGCTTGGCGCCGGAGACCTCGAGGCCGCGGTTCATCGCCCTGTTGTCCTCCAGCACCCACGAGCACTCGCAGCGCTGGTACCCCTTGGACATTGCATACCCGTAAAGCTCCTCGATGAGCACGGTCTCAAGGCCCTTATTACGGTACTCGGGCATCAGGCCCAGGATCGCCAGGCGTAACTGGTCGATGATCTTCTTGCGGTTCAGAAAGGCGACGAGGCCGAAGGGCACAATCCGTCCCCGCGCCCGTTTGAGAACCTGGTTGACGTCGGGCAGGCAGATGGCCATGCCGGCCACCTGGCCCTCCAGCTCTACAAAACGGGCAAGACCCGGATCGACGACGTGCTTGAGCTCGCTCGCGAGGTGATCGAACTCCGCCTCGGTGTACCTCACGAAGCCCCAGTTCTCCTCCCAGGCCTCGTTGTAGAGCCGCTTGACGATCCTCAGTTCCGCGTCGAAGCGCTTCATGTCCACGGGGCGTACCACCGGGTCGTAGCGTGAGCGAACCCGCTTTGCGATGCGACCGATCTTCTCTCCCACCTCCCAATCTCGCTCGAAGAGCCAGGCGTAGAGGTCCTTGACCTTGCGGTAGCCAGTGACCTCGACGTAGCGCGGGTACTCGGGCGGGTTGTAGGGCATCATGACGTAGGGGTCGGTATCGAAGGCGTCGATCTGAAAACCCGCGCCGTCGTTCATCGAGGGGTTTGCGGGACCCCGCACCGAGCTCCGCCCGAGTCCTCGCCCCCAATCTTCCACGCTAGCGAGCAGCGCTTCGGCAGTTGTCTGGTCGTTCGCCTCGAAGAAGCCGAAGAAGACCAGATTGTCCCCATGGGTCCTGTTGTGGTTGTCGTCGTCGATGACGGCGACGCGGCCAACCACCTCGCCGGCCCTATAGGCGAGAAATAGCTCGACGCGGGCGTGCTGATAGAAAGGGTTTTTCTTAGGATTGAACTTTTCGCGTTCGGCGATCAGCAACGGCGGGACCCAGTGCGGGTCGTCGCGGTACTTCACGAACGGGTACTTGATGAAGCGCCTCAGGTCGGCGTGGGATTCGACGGTTTGGACCTTGAGGGTGTTTAGAGTCATGCCACTTCCGAATAGGCCAGCTTTCCTAACCGATAACGCCCAGGTGCTGCCCTATTCCAGCGAAGGCCTTAAGCAAGCGCTCTATCTGTTCGCTGGTGTGGTTGGCGTTCACGCTAGTGCGGATGATGCTCCGTCCCGGAGGCACACTGGGGGGCACGGCCGGGGTCGTGAAGATTCCTTCCTCCCACAACATCCTCCAGAAGAGCGCCGCCAGCTCGTCGGGGCCGATCAGGACCGGCACGATCTGACTCTCTGAGCCCAAGGTGTCAAAGCCTAAAGAGTTCATCCCGCGCTTGAGAAGTGCTACGTTTTGCCAGAGTTTCTCCCGGTGGTGAGGCTCCATCTCCATGATCTCGAGGGCCTTAAGTACCGCCGCCACCTGCATGGCCGGAAGCGCCGCCGTGAAGATGAAGGGGCGGGCATGGTGTTTGACGTAGCTTATGACCTCCTTAGGGCCGGAGACGAAACCTCCCACGGAGGCGAAAGACTTCGAGAAGGTACCGATAACGAGGTCGATCTCGTCTTCTAGGCCGAAGTGCTCCGGAGTGCCGCGCCCCCCCTCGCCCAGCACACCGGTGGCGTGCGCATCATCGACGGCGACGCGCGCCCCGTACCTGCGGGCGAGCTCCACTATGCCCGGCAGGTCGGCGACGTGGCCGCTCATAGAGAAGACGCCATCGGTGACGATCATGCGCCCGCCCGGCTTGCCCGCGTCTCTTTCGAGCAGACGCTCCAGGTCTTCCAGATCGTTGTGCCGGTACTTTCGCAAGCTCCCGAAGGAGAGCCTCGCCCCATCGTAGAGGCTGGCGTGGTTCTCGCGGTCGAAGTAGAGGATGTCTTGACGCCCGGCGAGGGCGGCAAGCACCGACAGCGCGCCGAGCAAGCCGGTGCTGAAGGTCAGGACCGCCTCGGCACCCAGGAATCCGCTCAGGCGGTGCTCCAGCTCCTCGTGGAGCGTGAGCGTGCCGGTCAAGAAGCGCGAGCCGGTACAGCTCGTGCCGAAGTCCTTGAGCGCCGCGCGGGCCACCTCCTTGAGGCGAGGGTCTTCGGTAAGCCCCAGATAGTCGTTGGAGCCGAAGATCACCATCTCCCGGCCGTCCACCGTAACCGTGGCGCCGTTCTGCTTGGCGATCGGCTTGAAGTAGGGGTATATGCCCGCGGCCCTCGCCTCGTCGGCGCGGGCGAGGGTAAAGGAAGAGAAGGCCTTGTCGAAGATGTCGCCGGCGAGCGTTGGATCTCCTTCCGCCTTTGGCACCGGGCGCCCATTTATACGGTCGAGGTTCACGTGGTCCGACAAGTCATCCCTCCGTAGCGTCTGATAGAAGGTCTTCCGGGTTCTCGAGCGTGCACCATCGCGACGCACCCCGGGTTAAGATACACGAGATCCCGCCTGAGGTAGCACCGAGACGAGTGCTTACCCGTAGAGTGGGGTATCTTACGCACCACGGGAGCAACGCACGTCCCGAATCTTCGAGGTTACTTGTGAGAACCAAAACCGAAACCGGCCTCCACCCACATAGGTCGTCTGCACACGGCGCATATTACTAAAATGCATAGGTTGCGGCATCCTCTGACCCGCCGATCGCCTCTGGAGTCGAGAACGCTCCCCACGCCAGATAGCGGGGACCTCAGGTCCAGCGAGGAGTGATGACGTCGTCTACTTGCAAGAAGAGGAAGTGGTCGAAGTAGTAGTGGATGAGGAGCGCCGAGAGCACAACCGAGTAGAACGAGAAGTAGTGCTGCTGGGTCGGGTCGTCCGCCCACACGCCGCCGAGGATGAGCGCCCCGTGCACGAGCAGGTATGCCACGCCCGCGCCCAAAGTGAATAGGAAGCACATCCAGTAAAGTCTGCGCCCGCTCCTCGAAACCCGCACCACGTACTCGGAGCCGATGAGGCCACGCTCGGCCCGCAGCCGGTTGAGGTAGAGCACGACCGCGAGGTACTGGAAGGAGTGCCAGACGTTGAGGCCCTGGAAGGCCACGTCGAGGTTCGGCAGGGCCGGCGTGACGAAGAATAGGACGGCCGCGAGGCTCATGTGCAGCGTCTTCGGGATGTGCAACAGACCCGCGCGCCACTCCCAGAGCGTCTTGATAACGAAGGCTAACAAAAAGGCGAAAAAGGCCCCGGCCGCGAGCGGACCGAACCAATCCATCTTGAGGAACTCCGGGAACAGCAGCGCCCGCCCGCCCGTCTCGAAGCCCTCGCTCGAGAGGTTGACCCCCCCGATCACCAACGGCGCGCCAGTGAATTTGAAGGTGGCGATAGGATAGAGGCTGGTCATGAGGAGCCCGTAGTCGATAACCCGCGACCACAGCTGCCAACGGGCGAGGTTCGCGGCCCGGCCGCGCGGATCCTTGAAGCGG
Source organism: Actinomycetota bacterium (assembly GCA_030861585.1). GTDB lineage: Bacteria > Actinomycetota > Rubrobacteria > Rubrobacterales > Rubrobacteraceae > Rubrobacter_F. Next base: position 5,814 of record JALZFK010000232.1, read on the forward strand.
TACGAGTCGGCAATGTAGGCCGCCTGGTGGATGACGTGCACCGACGCCCAAAAGAAGAAGATGGTGACGAGCAAGGTGAGGTTGTAGATCGCGAGCGACACTACGAGCACCGGCATGAGGAGCGCGCCCCAAGTGTAGCGTCGGTAGCGCTGCCGGAAGTGCGGCTCCATGAAGGTCATGGTGTAGGTAGCGAACAGGTGTGGACCGCCGATCAGGGCGGTGACGGCGAGATCCACGATGACGTTCGAGAGCCCGCCTACCCGGGCGAATAGATGCGGCACTACCAGCAGCACGCTGGAGAAGATGATGAAGACGAGATCGTAGCCAGGCGAGACGAGCCACAGGCCCTTCGAGGATACCTTCGGCGCGGCAGACAAGATCGCCAAGTTAACCCCCTATCTTTGGGAACGCGCCCGAGGCCCCCCACCTAATAAGCCCGGTAAGCCTACCGTGATAGCGCTAGGGTCGTGCTGAATCGGAGCACCCTCGGCTCGATACCCCAACGAGCGTTCGAAGCCCCAAAAGGTAACACGAAAGCTGCTCATCAGGCCTATTCTATTAGTGCCACGCGCGTCCCCGCAAGTACCCACGCCGGATAGCGGACCCTCAGGGCCCGGCATTACTGGTCCGCAGCGCGAAAGGCACTCGGCAGGCGCGTCCTTCAAGACCTCGTCCTCGTGAGGGGTTGCGCATCGCCCGTTTCGAACGTGGCGTTGATCCTAGAACGCCACGCTAGAAGCTCGTCGCGTCGCTCCTTCGCCTCTTTGGCCCGTCCGCTTGCGAGGTTGCACTCCTCTAGAGGATCTTCGGAGAGGTCAAAGAGCTCATCGGGCTGGTTGCCGTAGTGGTGGATGTACTTCTCCGAGCCCTTGATGCTCGCTAGGCACTTGTCTTTATTAAAGCAGCTGAACATCAGGGTACGGTCTTCTGGTATCGGGCGGAGGAGAGAATGGCCCGGGTACTCTCCGTCCTTTACCTCGTAGCCCAGAAGGTCCAAAACGGTCGGCAGGATGTCGGTGTGGTTCGAGAGCCCCTCCACCCGCTCGCCCTCCCGAAACCGCTTGGGGTCGTGGATGAGGAGTGGGACCCTAAGGCTCTCCTCGTAGGGATTATTTTCATGCACGTAGCGTCCATGCTCGCCGAAGCCCTCCCCGTGGTCTCCGTAGATAACGAAGATGGTGTCTTCGTAGATCCCCAGCCTCTTGTACTGCTCGAAGAGGTTCCTCAAGAAGAAGTCCTGGTAGCGCAGGCAGTTGAGGTAACGATTAAGCTGGTCGTCCTTCGAGAAGTCCTCGTGCCCGTACCGGGCGGGAGGCTCGTAATCGTGGTGCGCCGTGCCCGTCAGGTATTTGGCGACGAACGGTTCGTCCCCGTGCTTTTTGAGCCACTCTTCGCTGGGCTTTAGCATGATGTCGTCCTCGTATCCGAAGTAGTTCGACCGCTCGAAACCCTCGGTATCCATGCATTCGAGCGGGTAGTACTCCTCGTAGCCCAAGCTCTTCGCGAGATTCCCGAAGTTTTCGAAGTTCTGGGTAGAGGACTGGAAGAAAACGGTGCGGTAGCCCTCCTCTTTAAGGAGCTCGGGGAGACCCCGGGCGGGGACGGCGCCTACCTTCGCCTCGATACCCGGCCGGAGGTCCGGCTCGATCCCGCAGTTGACCGCGATGCTCGCCTTGAGGGTGTTCGGGACGATCGCGTAGGCCCGCTCGACGAGCAAGCTGCTCCTGGCCAGTTCGTCCAGGAAGGGCGTCGTCTTCAGGTCCTCATTGTAAGGCGTTACGCTCCGCGCGCGGGTCGATTCCAGGTGGATCAGGACAACGTTGCGCTCCTCGGTCCGGGACGTCCGGACCAGACCGGCACCCGCGGCCGGATGCTCGACGGCCCGACCGGCGGTATACAGGCCGTCCCCGGTCCTGGCCCCCTTGGCTCCGGTCAGGACCAGGTTGACCAACGGGTCTCTCGCGAACGAACGGCTGACGCCCGCCGGGCTGGGGCCGGCCGGCAGCGAAAGCGAACCGAACCCCAAAGCCAGAATAAAGAGCCCAAAAGGACCCCAAAAAGAAGCCTCGGGCCTTCCGGCTGGAGATCCCTCCGACCATCCTCGCCACCGGGCGACGGCGCGCGTCAGGAGCAACGGGCCCAGAGCTAAATACAAGACGGAGGCCGCGAGAAGCACCCGAGACAGGAGTGGGAGTTTGATCATGGGCTTGATCTCGTCGAGCCTCGGGCCCCATAAGGCGATGATGTCATAGTCGAGCGTGGTGCCGGTTT
>JALZFK010000246.1 GCA_030861585.1 Actinomycetota bacterium
AGGAGCACGCCGAGTGGCGGGAACGGTTGGCAAGGGCGGGTCTTGGAGTGACGCCGGTCATCGATCGCTACTACTTCAAGTCCATCTATTTCCGGGAGCCGGGTGGGGTGTTGTTCGAGATAGCCACCGACGGTCCCGGCTTCGCCACCGACGAGGACGTGGAGCACCTTGGCGAGAGGCTCTCCCTGCCACCCTTCCTCGAAGGGCAGCGGCGCCAGATAGAGGTGAATCTCAAACCCATCCCGCAGGTTCGGGGTGGGGTGTAGCGATAGAGCCCCTTTCTCTATTCACCGGGCTGCCGAGAGCCATGGTCTTCTCGGAAACTCGTACACCAATCCGCAGATCTTTATGCAAGAGGACCGGGGGTGCCCATCCCTGGCATTGCCGACCCGGCCGACGCGAAGCTCCTCAGGGATGTCCGCGTTATCATGCCTCCCCAGCCAGCTCCTCGCGCGCCTCGTCCTGGGCGCCCTCCTCCTGCTGCTCTTCGGTTCCAACTCCGGTGTAGCGCACGGTAAGTAAGATGCCTGCAAGCCCCAAGGGGCCAACCCAGGTTGGTAGGCGGACTCCCAAGAGGCGATCTAGCGAGTACTTGTCTGGCTCGCGGATCATGAGAGCCATCGATACAGCGAGGTTGAGGACGGGCAGCTCGGCACCACCCTCGGTCACCCAGATGGGCTTACCCCAGTGGGCCTTCGTCGTGGCCATAGACATGGCCCCTATGACCCCAAGTGGCCCCAATGGGTTGAACAGTCCCAAGGCTGTGAGCACACCTCCCCCAAACTCGGAGAGCCCTGCCACAGTCGCCCAGGGACGACCGGGCTTCAAGCCCAGCATCTCCATAAACTGGCTTGTGCCCTCCAGGCCGGGTCCACCGAAGGTTCCGAACAGCTTCTGGGCCCCGTGACCTGCCATAAGGGATCCCTGCGCCAAGCGGACGATGAACGGTGCCAAATCGTTCACCCTTGAGGTGTTCACCTTCACTCCTCCCGTAGTAGGCTTCTATCAGCTCGCCACCTTCGTTTAATAAGGACGCGAGCGTTCGCTAGGTTTTATACCCAGAGCTAACCGTGTACACTCTTGCCCTGCGTCAGGCACAACAACTCCTGGTGTCCCTCGATCTTTTGGCGCGAAGCCCCAAACCCAACCCTGCTCCTTCCCGCTGTATCTTTGGCTTCGCTACTTTCCACGCCTAGCGGCACCCAATCGTTCAAGCCGCTGCGGAGCAGCGTCGAAACCGAACCGACAATCGTTGTGCTCTTTACAACGCTTCGGACACCGGCTATACCACTACCGTGGCCGAGAAAGAGCACAGGAGAAGGTTTCGGGTCAAGGTCCGGGAGGGGCATGCCGAGGAGCCCGTCAAAGCAGGGGGCATACGTGGGCGGCTGCGCGAGCGACCGAGGATACGGCCGCGCGTCTTCGGGTACCTCACCGAGGAGAAGGAGACCCTAAGACAGGGGTTCGCGTCGCTGTTCATCTCGTCGATCGGGGAGCTTTTGGCGGGGATAGCACTCGCGGAGATCTCGGGGACTTTAGAGGATCTCGTGGGCTTGGCGGTCCTGATCCCGGCTGCCATCGGGATGCGCGGCGCTATCTTCGGCGCGATGGCCAGCCGGCTCTCGACCTCGATCCAGACCGGCCTCTTCAGCTTTAGCCTGCGGCGCGGCGTGCTCGCGGAGAACGTCCAGGCCGCGTTGGTCCTGTCGCTCGTGAGCGGGGTGTTCCTCGCTTTTCTGGCGCGATACCTGTCCGACATCCTCGGGATCGCGACGGAGCTCTCGGTTCTCGATTACGTGGTGATCTCGACTTTAGGCGGCCTGATCGCGGGGGTCCTCTTGCTCGGCATTACGGTCTTCGTGGCCCGGGCGAGCGTCGCGCGCGGCTGGGACATGGATAACATAGCGGCCCCCATGATCACCGCCGCCGGCGACATCCTCACCCTCCCCGCCCTCGTCATCGGCACCCTCCTGGTCGGCATACCGATCTTCTCGAGCGGCCTCGCTGCGACTCTGGTCTTGGTGGCCGTTGCCGCAATCCTCGTGGGCTTCCGGCTGGGCGCGCAGAACCTCAGGCGCATCCTCGCCGAATCGCTCCCGATCCTCGCCCTCACCGGCGCCGTGACGATCCTCGTCGGCATCGCCCTCGAAGACCGGCGCGACCAGTTCTTGACGTTCGCGGCGCTCCTGATCCTCTTGCCGCCCTTTCTGCAGGAAGGGGGGGCCTTGGGTGGGATCCTCTCCAGCCGGCTCTCTTCGAAGGTACACCTGGGGCTTCTGGCGCCGCGCGGGCTGCCGCCCTTGAGCACCTTCAGGGATTTCGCCCTCGTCTACACCTTCGCCGCCGGGGTGTACCTTTTCGTCGGGGGGGCGTCGCACTTCCTCGCGCTCGCGCTTGGGCAGAACAGCCCGGGGTTCCTCCTTATGCTCGCGATCAGCGCTTTGGCGGGGCTCATAGCGACCACGGCGGCGGTCTTTGCTGCCTACTACGGATCCATCGTCAGCTACCGCTTCGGGCTGGATCCCGACACCTACGGCATCCCGATCATAGCGGCGGCGGTGGACCTCTTGGGCTTTTTAAGCCTTATAATCTCCCTCATGATCTTCGGATTGGCAGGATAAAGATGCGAGAAGATCGCCCACACAACCTCAAGGACATGCTGGCCGAGGCGAAGAACACCTCGGAGCTTATGGTGGACCTCGCCTACGCGGCCCTCTTCTACGACTCGGAGGACTTCTCCGACGAGGTTTTCCGGCTCGAAGGGCTCTTGAACGATCTGGTCTTCGACATGCGCACGCTGGCGATCCTCGCGGCCCGAAGTCCGGCGGACTCTGAGCAGATGGCCGGGATCCTGCAAGTCGTGCAGGACATAGAGAAGATCGGCAACGCCGCCTACGATATCGCCAAGATCGTGGTGAAGAAGCTCGGCATCCCGCCCGAGCTCCTCCAAGACCTCCCCGCCGCCGAGGAGATCACCAGCCGGGTGCGCATAGAAGCCGAGAGCCCCTTGGACGGCAGGAGCGTCGAGGAGTTGGACCTGCCCGTGGAGACGGGGATGCGCCCGATCGCCGTGCGTTCGGGATCGGAGTGGAACTTCGACCCTGACCCCGAGGACGTTTTGCGCGAGGGGGACGTCCTCTTCCTGCAGGGGCCGCCCGAGGGGGTCACGGAGATCCGGCAGCTCGCTGGAGCAGCGCCGTTGGGTTCCGTCGACGGAAGCCCCGAGGTAGTCCCCAGCGGTGGCGGCGACCTTTCCGAGCTCGAGCGGGCGGTGGACATTCTGATCGAGATGAAGAACCTTTCGGAGGTGGCCGTGGGGTTGGCCTACTCGGCCCTCCTCTACTACGACGCGGGTCTCGCCCGCGAGGTCGTCGCCATCGAGGACGAGATGGACGAGATGCGCTACCGCCTCGAGCGCTGGGTGCTTTTGGCCGCGCGACACATCGAGGACCCGCCGCGTCTTCGGGGCATCCTGCACCTGGCGACCGCCTCCGAGGCGATCGCCGACTGCGCCCAGGAGATGGTCTGGATCGTCGAGAAGGGCGAGGAGGTTCACCCGGTCCTCTCGGCGGCCGTCGGTGAGTCCGACGAGGTCGTCCTAAAGCTCACCGTCTTCCCTGGCTCTCCGGCCGACGGGCGCACCTTGGGGTCTTTGCGCCTCGAAACCGAGACTGGCATGTACGCCCTAGCGGTTAACCGCGACGGGCGCTGGGCCTACCGTCCCCGCGACACCTATGCTCTACGGGGCGGCGACTCGCTGCTCGCGACCGGCGCTCCGGAAGGGCTGGAACCCTTGGCCGAGCTCTTCGGCCAGGAGCTAGAGGAGCTGAGGGAGTAAGTGAGACAACCTCGTGGGGGCTACCGCCCGGCGCTCGTTTTCCTACTGCCCCTGCTCCTCTTAGTCTTGGGCTTAGTGCCCGGTCCACAGACGAGCTCAGACGAAGCGCGCCGGATTGCCAGCTCGGTTCCGGAGGTGAAGAAGGTACTCTCGCATCCGACGGTCGAGACCTCGGCTTACTACGACCCAAGCGCAGATTCCTGGCGGGTGGTCCTGATGGAGGAGGTCTCGGGGACGCAAGTCGCCGAGTTTACGGTAGGGGACGACACGCGGGAAGTAAAAGGGGTAGAGATCTCCCCCGACGCCGACACCTTGGCCTACCCGCATACCTCCAAGGACGAGGCGATAGAGCTCGCCGCCGACGACCCTAAGGTACGCGAAGAGCTGGCCAAGCACGGTCCCCACACCCCCGCTGCCGAGTACAAGGACGGCGAGTGGACGGTCCACTTCGACGTCGAGGAAGGTGGCGGCGCCGTGGGCGGGGTGCCGCTCGACCACGGCGAGCGTAAGGAGGTCGCCCGGGTCGGGATAGACGACGAGACCCAGCACCTCAAGTACGCGTGGACCGGCGACCAGGTCGGCTGGCGGATGGCCCGCGGAGAGACCGGCTCCTACGGCAAACAAGCTAATTACTGGTACGTGTGGGGGCCTTTGGCCCTCGCCTTCGCCCTCGCGTTCTGGCGCTTCGACAGGCTCTTCTCCATGCGCAACCTCGACATCATCGCCCTCCTGAGCTTCCTCGTTTCGCACGGCTTTTTCCGGGAGGGGACAACGCACCCCGCCGTGCTCCTCTGGTACCCTCCGCTCCTCTACCTGTTCGGGAGGACACTACTTATGGGCTTCGGAGTCGGCGAGAGGGTCGAGAAGACCAGCAACTTCCCAACTTGGCTCCTCTTCGTGCTCGGGGTTATGGCCAGCGGCTTCCTACTCGCGCTGAACCTCGATGCGAGGGTGATAGACGTCGGTTACGCGGGCGTCGCCGGGGCGGATCTCATCATGAACGGTATGCTTCCCTACGGCAACATGCCCGGCGACGTCGCAACCGGCGACACCTACGGTCCCTTGAATTACCTCTTGTACGTGCCCTTCGTGTGGCTGTTTGGGTGGTCAGGCGAGTGGGACTTTATGCCGGCAGCTCACGCGCTGACGGCCTTCGCGTTCGTGGGAGGGGCGTTGGCGCTGCTCATCGCGGGGTGGAGGTACGCGGGTACGCGGGGCGGGGCGGCGCTGCTCTTCGCGTGGGCGGTCTTCCCGTACACGCTGTTCGCCACCAACAACAACACCAACGACGTAATCGTGGCGGCGATAATGGCGGTAGGGCTGGCGACGGCGGCCTCGCCCCTCGCGCGCGGGGCGAGCGTCGCGGCGGGGTTCTCGGTAAAGCTCTTCCCCCTCGTTCTCGCCCCCCTCTGGATGCTCCACAGCGGCCGCAAACGCCTCACCTCCGTCGTGGACTTCGCCCTCGGAGGGATGACCGTCGTGCTGCTCACCTTCTGGGTGGTCGCCCTCGAGGGCGACCCCATAGGGGGCACCGCGGCCTTCCTCGAAAAAACCTTGACCTTCCAGAGCACCCGCGAGACCCCATGGACCATCTTCGCCCAGGTCCCCCAGCTCGGCTTTCTCCGGCAGCCCCTCCTGGCGGCGGCGATCTTCCTAGCCTTCCTCGTCGCCGTGGTCCCGGAAAAGAGGACGATCCGGAGGCTCGCGGCCTTCTCCGCGGCCCTCGTCATCGCCTTCGAGCTCGTCGTCAACTACTGGTTCTACCCCTACGTCATCTGGTTCGAGCCCTTTGTCTTCCTCGCCCTGCTGCCCGCCACCAACAGCAAGACCGAGTTGGACGGGGCAGGCGATCAACCATCGACGCCCATCGAGCAGCGAAAACCGGCGGCCGCCGGCTAAAGCACCTTCGGCGCTCACTCCTAGCCTCACACAGCGAAGCGGGCGTAGTAACCCAAAGGTCCACCGAGCCGGCGCTCGAACCACAATCCCGCCGCTTCCGCTCGCGTCTGGAGGGTTCCGAAAGGGACCATGTGGGGATCCAGGAAGACCTCACCGACCACCACTCGACCACCCGGCTTGAGAACGCGCCGCATCTCGCGCAGCACGGCCTCCTTATCGGGCACCTCGCCGAGCGTGACGTTCAGGTAGGCGGCGTCGAAGCTGTGGTCCGGGTAGGGTAGCACCTGAGCATCACCCCTGGTCGAGACGATGTTCGAGATGCCCAGCTCGTGCGCGCGGCGGGTAGTGTGGTCCAGCATCTCCTGCTGAATATCCAGGATGTCGAGCGTGCCGTCCGGCCCGATCCAGCGAGCCGTGTGGAGGCTGTAGTAACCCGTGCCCGGCCCCACTTCGAGCACCCGCTCACCGGGCTCGGGCGCCAGGATCTCGCGCAATCTGGGGCGGGTGATGAAAGGATGTGGCCACTCGAGAGAGAAACGCAGGCCGTACGGGCAGGCGGAAGGGTTTCTGCGCCACCGCAGCATGATACCCGAAAGAGCAACGCAGATGATACCAACCGCGACCACCACGGCTCTCCTTCGTTTCATAGATCCTCCTTGCGCTTTTTAGAGGGCGCGGGTCCTGCGTATGTTCGTCTGATACGCAAGCCGAAACTCGACGTTTCGGGCGTGCCGACTAAAGCAGCATCCTCCGAAGAAATCGTAGTTCACCCGTGAACGTAGGTTTACTCACCCTGGCCTCTTCTTCGTTCCTCTCGCGCCCTGCGCCACCGCTCGATTCGCTCCTTGATGTCCCTCTCCGCGCCGCTCTTTTTTGGCTCGTAGTAGACGCGGGCGGCGAGCTCATCGGGCAG
>JALZFK010000248.1 GCA_030861585.1 Actinomycetota bacterium
CGTCTGCTCATCGCCCCTGTTTGCTGCAGGCGGTTGTGCTTCGGGCGTTTCGGTCATCTATTGGCCCCTTCCGTTACCGCGCTCCCGAGAATTGTCCCAGCCAGCTACGCATCGCGCAACATGGGCGAGCGTCTCGAAAAAGGCCGTAGTGGTCCTGTGCACGATGCCATCCATAATGAATCCCGATCTGCAACCACTCCCGCGAGAGGATTGCCTCTCAGAGAACCTCCACACGGCAGTGGCTGAAGGTCCTAAGACGAGGGGAAGCCGGGCGAGCTTTCGCCGGTTCAGCGTGCTGTGCGTGGCCCTCGCTATTAGGGTGTGAGATCATACGGAACCGGAAGGGATCGGGGTAGAATCGAGAGTATGAACGAGCGGCGGGCCGACGGCGTGTACGACGCGGTGGTTGTAGGTTCGGGGCCCAACGGTCTCTCCGCCGCCGTGGAGCTGGCGCGAAACGGTCGCTCCGTGGTAGTCCTCGAAGCCGAAGACACCATAGGCGGCGGCACCCGCTCCGCCGAGCTAACGCTGCCCGGCTACGTCCACGACATCTGCTCGGCCATACACCCTCTGGGCTACGGCTCACCTTTCTTTTCTACCTTACCGCTCGAGGAGTACGGCCTCGAGTGGGTCCACCCGCCCGCCCCTTTGGCTCACCCCTTCGACGACGGTACAGCCGCTGTTCTCGAACGCTCCGTGGAAGAGACGGGTGCCGCGCTCGCTCCCGATGCTGCCGCGTACCGCAGGCTCATGGAGCCGATAGCCCGCGATTGGAACAGGCTCGTCGGCTCTTTGCTCGGCCCGGCGCGACTCCCACGCCACCCGTTCGCGCTCGCCCGCTTCGGCCTGCGAGCCGTCCGAAGTGCTCGCGGCCTTGCCGAGGGTTTGTTCGAGGGCGAAAAGGCCCGTGGCCTCCTCGCCGGCAACGCTGCGCATTCTTTCCTGCCCATGGAGCAGCCACCGAGCGCCGCCTTCGGGCTCGTCCTTGGTGCCTTGGGCCACGCCGTCGGCTGGCCCTTCCCGAAGGGCGGCTCGCAGAAGATAGCCGACGCGCTTGTTTCCTACCTGCGCTCTCTAGGCGGCGAGGTATACGCGGGTGTACGGATCGGATCCGTCGAGGAGGTGCCGCGTACGCGGATGGTCCTCTTCGACGTGACGCCCCAGCAGCTCCTCAAGATCGCGGGGAGTCATTTAACCGAGCGTTACCGGCGTGCCCTCGAGCGCTACCGCTACGGCCCCGGTGTCTTCAAGGCGGATTTCGCGCTCGACGGGCCTATCCCCTGGAGGGCCGAAGTGTGCAAACGCGCCGGCACCGTTCACGTCGGCGGCACGATGGATGAGATCTCTTCCGGAGAACAGGTCGTCTTTAGAGGCGAACACCCCGAGCGCCCGTTCGTCCTCCTAGCTCAACAGAGCCTCTTCGACGCAACGCGCGCGCCTGCGGACAAGCACACCGTCTGGGCCTACTGCCACGTCCCCAACGGCTCGACCTTCGACATGACAGAGCGTATAGAGGCGCAGATAGAACGCTTCGCTCCCGGCTTTAGGGATCGCATCCTGGCGAAGAGCACGATGGGGCCGACCGCACTCCAGCGTGTCAACGCCAACCACGTCGGCGGAGACATTAACGGGGGCCTCCAGGATTTCAGGCAACTATTCACCCGGCCCGTGGCACGCCTCACGCCGTACTCCACCCCTGCTCGGGGACTCTACCTCTGCTCCTCATCGACGCCCCCGGGGGGTGGGGTACACGGCATGTGCGGCTACTTCGCCGCCCGCGCCGCCCTCGCAACCATGTTGCGCTAAGCTATATGGCCCTCTTCGCAGAACTATATGTCGAACGCTGTGACAGCGTGCTGCGCACGACGCCTATGACCTCGTGCGCTTGAGACACTTGCCGCAAACCCAGTCCCCCGTTACCGTAGTGTGCGAAGGAGGATCGGAGATCAAGAGGTGCCAGGTTGCGGGGGGTCACGCTCTGCAGAACAGAAGTGAGAAACCTTACCTTCCGAAGGCTCAGGATCGGCTACGGCGTCACCAGATAGGGGAGTTCGCGGGTCGGGACGAGCCCAGGATGTCCGGCTCGTGTGAAGAGAATGAGGCTTAGGGGAAAGGAGCTTTATGGCGTACAACGTGGCGGTGGAGGTGGGGGTGATCTTCACGGACGTGCTGGATCGTCACCGGCGCCTCGACCTCCGGCTGCATCCGGGCGAGGGTCGTAGACGCTTTGCAATACGGTTTCAGGCCAGTGGTCCCGCGCGAGGCCGTTGGCGACCGCGGCCTCAACGCCCACGAGGCGAACCTCTACGACGCGGACGCGAAGTACGGGGACTTGGTTTCAGTAGAGGAAACGCTCGAGTATTTGGAGGAAGTAGATGCCGCTCGTGTCCGATGATGGTCAAGCACCACGCAACGTCGCCCGAAAGCTGATCGAGTCCCACCTCGCCGACGGCGAGATGGTACCCGACGAGGAGGTGTCGATCCGCGTCGATCAGGTGCTCACCCACGACGCTACGGGTCCCCTGATCGCCCTGGAACTCGAAGCTATGGGCCTGGACGAGATCCGGCCTGAACTCGCCGTCGGCTACGTGGATCACCTGCTCCTCCAGGGCGATGCGAAGAACGCGGACGATCACCTGTTCTTGCGTAGTGCGTGCCAGCGCTTCGGGATGTGGTACTCGAAGCCGGGCAACGGCATCAGCCACCCCGTCCATCAAGAGCGCTTCGGCATACCCGGAAAGACGCTCCTCGGTGCCGATAGCCACACCTGCGCCGCCGGTGCTATCGGTATGCTTGCGATCGGAGCCGGCGGGTTGCAGGTGGCGGTGGCTTTAGCCGGCGAGCCTTTCTCCTTCCAGATGCCTGAAATCTGGGGCGTAAAGCTGTCTGGCGAACTGCCTGACTGGGTAAGCGCCAAGGACGTGATCCTTGAGATGCTCCGGCGCCACGGCGTAAGCGGCGGCGCGGGGCGAATCGTCGAGTATTACGGGCCCGGGCTCGCCTCCCTGTCGGCGATGGACCGGCATGTGATCGCCAACATGGGTATGGAGCTGGGGGCGACGACCACGGTCTTTCCCTCCGACGAGGAGGTGCGGCGCTTTTTGCTCAACCAAGACCGCGAGGAAGACTGGATCGAGCTGGTCGCTGACGAGGGAGCCGCTTATGACGTGGAAGAGGAGATCGACTTCTCCGAGCTGGAGCCCCTGATAGCGCTGCCCTCGAGCCCCGGCAACGTGGTCCCGGTGCGCGAGGTGGCTGGCGATGAGATCTACCAGGCCTACGTGGGCTCATCGGCCAACCCCGGCTACCGCGACTTCGCGGTGGCGGCCAAGATCGTCGAGGGTCGGCAGGTGCACGACCGCGTCTCGTTGGACGTCAACCCTTCCTCGCGTCAAGTGCTGGAGAACCTCGTGCGTGACGGGCACGTTACGCAATTGCTGCGCTCCGGTGCGCGCCTCCACCAGACCGGGTGCAACGGCTGCATCGGTATGGGCCAGGCCCCTGCGAGCGACCGGATCTCTTTGCGCACCGTGCCACGCAACTTCCCAGGGCGCTCCGGCACACCCGAAGACTTGGTCTACCTCTGCAGCCCGGAGACCGCGGCGGCTTCTGCTTTGACCGGTAAGATCACCGACCCCCGCTCTTTAGATTTCCCCTACCCGGTCGTCGAGGAGAGCGACGAGCCGATCCTGAACACCGACATGCTGGTGCCGCCGCTTTCCGAAGAGGAGGCGCAAGATGTGGAGCTCGCGAAGGGTCCGAGCATCGTGAGCCTGCCTGGCTTCGAGCCCTTCCCGGAGTCGCTCGAGCTGCCGGTGCTCCTGAAGGTGAGCGATGACGTCTCGACCGACGAGATCCTCCCGGCTGGCACGCGCGCCATGCCGCTCTGGAGCAGCGTGCCCGGGATGAGTGAGTACGCGTTCGAGGGCTGCGACCCGAGTTACCCGGAGCGTGCGAAGGAGGTCCGCGAGGAGGGCAGCCACGCCGTCGTGGGCGGGCGCAACTACGGCCAGGGCTCGAGCCGCGAACACGCCGCCCTCGCTCCCCGCTACCTCGGACTACGGGTGGTGATCGCGAAACAGTTCGCCCGAATCCACTGGGAGAACCTCGTAAACTTCGGGGTGCTGCCGCTCACGTTCGCGGACGAGTCCGACTACGACTCCATCGAGCAGGGAGATACGCTCGTGCTCTCTAGCGTGCCGGAGGCGTTGCGCGACGGACGCGAGCTGCGGTTGGAGAACCGCACCAAGGGCGCCGAGCTCAGGCTCAGACACGGTTTATCCGAGCGGCAGATCGACGTGATGCTCACAGGGGGGCTCATTAACTGGATGCGAGAGCGTCTGAAGGAGCGAGAGGGATAGCGATGGACGGCGAGTGGGTCAACGGAGGACAAAGATAAGGAGTTTGTGTTGGCGGACTTAATGAAACGAAACGTTGGTGCGGGGCGGTTGCGGGAGCTGCTGGCGGGCACCGAGCCCGTGCTGGCACCGGGCGCCTACGATGGCCTCACGGCCCGACTCGTCGAGCAGGCGGGGTTCGAGGCGGTGTATATGACGGGTTTTGGTACTGCGGCCTCGCTCTTAGGTCGTCCGGACATCGGGCTCTTGTCTTTTGGCGAGATGGTCGACAACGCCCGGCGCATCGTCCAAGCGGTCGAGGTGCCGGTCATCGCCGACGCCGACGACGGATACGGCAACCCCATAAACGTCGTTCGCACCGTGCGCGAGTACGAGGCCGCCGGAGTTTCGGCTTTACATATAGAGGATCAAGTATCGCCCAAGAAGTGTGGGCATATGGAGGGTAAGCAGGTCATCGACACCAGCGAGATGGTCGAGAAGGTCCGCGCCGCCGTGGAGGCCCGGCACTCTCAGGATTTCGTTATCATAGGCCGTACGGACGCCCGGGCCGTAGAGGGCCTGGACGGGGCCTTGGAACGGGCCCGCCGCTACCGGGAGGCCGGGGCCGATGTATTGTTCGTGGAGGCACCCCAGAGCGATAAGGAGATCGCCGCCGTGGCGGAGGCGTTCCCGGATATGCCGTTGCTCTTCAACTGGGTAGAGAGCGGCAAGACCCCGCCCGTCCCGCTAGAGCGCTTAAAAGAGCTGGGGTTTCGCTTGATCATCTTTCCGGTCAGCACGCTTCTCGCGGCTACCCGATCCGTAAGGGAGGTACTGGCCCGGATCTACACCGACGGTAGCCCCATCCAGATCATTGAAGACCAGTTGTTGCCGTTGGGGAACTTCACGGACTTGATTGGGATGCCGGAAATTCAGGATCTCGAAGAACGTTTTGCGCACGAAGAGGTCCAGACACCGGGTTAGCTTCGGGGAAGCATGCGATGAAGGCGTAGCTGGCAAACCCGTTGAAGTGACGGTGTTAGGAGCGCGACTACCCCTATCTCCTTTCCTCTATCTATTTTCCGGGTCCCTTCTTTTACTGCTCGGGCGGCTCCTTACGTCCGGGTTTTCTTTTGTTCAGCGGCGGGCGATATAATGATGCGGTCGAGAGGAGTCGGGGCAAAGGGCCGTCGGCGGGCCGGCGGCGCGGGACGGAAGCTACGAAAGGGGCAAGAGGTTGAGCGAAAAGACGCAGGTGACGCAGAACGGCGAAGCCCAGGCCGCACAGGCCGACAGCCTGACGGTAACCGACAACCGCACCGGCGAGAGCTACGACGTAGAGATCACCGACGGCACGGTGCGGGCGATGGACTTCAGACAGATCAAGGTCTCAGAAGACGACTTCGGCCTCATGACCTACGACCCCGGCCTCTCGAACACCGCCCACTGCCGCTCCTCCATCTGCTACATAGACGGCGAGGCGGGAGTCCTCGAGTACCGGGGTATCCCTATCGAGCAGCTCTGCGACCACTCCAATTACCTGGAGGTGGCCTACCTCCTGATCTATGGCCACTTGCCCAACCAGGAGGAGTACGACAACTGGGTCTACCAGGTCACCCACCACACCTTCGTCCACGAGAACATCAAGGAGTTCATGGAGGGCTTCCGGCACGACGCGGACCCGATGGGCATGCTCCTCGCTTCCGTGGGCGCGCTCTCCACCTTCTACCCGGAAGCGAAGGAGATCGACGATGAGTGGCAGCGGTGGGTCTCCGCGGTGCGCCTTATAGCCAAGATGCCCACCTTGGCCGCCTTCGCCTACCGCCACTCTTTAGGCCTCCCCTACGTCTACCCGGACAACGAGCTCTCCTACACCGGCAACTTCCTCTCGATGCTTTTTAAGATGGCCGAGGTTAAGTACGAGCCCGACCCTAGGCTGGAGAGGGCTCTGGACGTGCTCTTCATCCTGCACGCCGACCACGAGCAGAACTGCTCGACGGCGGCAGTGCGCACCGTCGGAAGCGCCCTGCCCGACCCCTTCACGTCCATTGCCGCGGGTGTTGCCGGGCTCTACGGACCGCTGCACGGCGGGGCGAACATCGCGGTTGTTCGGATGCTGCAGAGGATAGGCTCCACCGAGAACGTCCCTGACTTCCTGGAGGGGGTCAAGAACGGCAACGAGCGGATGATGGGCTTCGGGCACCGGGTCTACAAGAACTACGACCCGCGCGCCAGGATCATCCAGGACCACATCGAGGAGGTCCTGGAGGCTACCGGTAAGCAGAACCCACTTCTAGACATCGCCCGGGAGCTCGAGAAAAGGGCCTTGGACGACGAGTACTTCACGGATCGTAAGCTCTACCCCAACGTTGATTTCTACTCCGGTGTGATCTACGAGGCTTTGAACATACCGACAGAGATGTTCACGGTGATGTTCGCCATCCCGCGCACCAGCGGCTGGATGGCCCAGTGGATGGAGTGGATGAACGACGAGGAGCTAAGGATCGTCCGTCCTCGCCAGATCTACACTGGTGCCCGCGATGCCGACTAC
>JALZFK010000234.1 GCA_030861585.1 Actinomycetota bacterium
GAACTCGATCACCACCTCCCGGATCCCGTACGGGTCCATTCCCTCGCGCATGTCCAGCGGGCTTCCCTGCCACGCCCGCTCGTCAGATCCCTCCACCGATACCTCCCTTCGAGAAAGTACTATGCGCCGTGGACGACGAGGACCGGGCACTCGGCCTCGCGCACCACTATGCTCGAGACACTCCCTTGTACGGCGTATTGGAGGCGTCCGAGGCCGCGGCTCCCGACCACGACCAACCCGACGTCCTGCTCGCGGGTGAGCTTGACGATCTCCTCGGCCGGCTTCTCGCTGGGCACGATGTGCGATTCGAGCACCTTACCGCCGTCGGCCTCGATCTCCTTGGCAACGTCGTCGAGCAGCTCGCGGGCCTCGCGTGCGGCCTCGGTGTCGCTGGAACTCGGGTCGTTGTAGGCCGCGGGAGCCGAGATGTCCTCGCCGACGTAGACGAGCTCTATCTCCGAGTCGGTCTTGGCCGACACCTCCGCCGCCGCCCTAACCGCGGGGGCCGCGCTCTCGGAGCCGTCGGTTGCCACAAGAATCTTCGTCGGAAACAAGGCCATCTCTTAAAGCGCTCCTCTACTCTTCGCCGGCAAAGACTCCGGAAATACTACCAAAGCGCCCACGCCCACGCGGAAGTCGAAACGAGAACCTCGAGACCGCTTCAGAGTGACCCATCGCGAGAAGCAGGAGGCCATAACCAGTATCGAGAGCATGTTCGCCACCAGCACTTCCTCGCGTACGATCGAGCCTAAAGCGCTTCAGCCATCCCTTGGACGTCTCCTCGAGCAGCATATCGACCGCGTCTTCGAGCTGCCCTGCCCGCCCGTACACCTCACGCTGCCGCCTGGCGCCGTTGCCACGCCAGGGTTTCGCGCGCTAGGAACGAGACTTCCCAATCTCCGCCTCCTCCAGTGCCGAGCGAGCGAAAGCGAGTAGCTTCTCCATCATCTCCTGCGCCGGGAGAAGGCGGCCTGCCTCCACGCGTCCGAGCTCTGCTGCTAGATATCTTTGAGTTCTAGAGAAAAGCTTCATTTCTCTCGCAGTATCGACGTTCGCTGGGGCAGTTCCTTTGCCCAATCGTAACATCCTAGAAGTGGTCGGTGGTAGTCTTCCCGGCTCCCGGCGCTCGATCCCCTCTCGACGCTATGCGATTCCCGAACGAAGCCGCTTATCGTGCCAGTACCCAACAAGAGACGGTAGAGAAGCTATTGGTGCCCGGAGAGAGCGAGGCGGACCCCGAGGCCGACCAGTACACAACCGGGTAGCCATCTCAGGGTGTTGGCGATGCGGGGGTTCCTGCTCAACCTGTCGCCCAAAATACTTGAGGAGAGGGCGATCGCGCTGAAAACGAGCAGGCTGAGGAGCGCGAAGATCAGCCCGAGAACCACAAGCCACAAAGCTGCGCCGTCCTTCACGGGACTCGCGAACTGCGGCAAGAAAGCCAGGAAGAACACCGCAACCTTGGGGTTGAGTAGGTTCATGGTCAGGCCTCGTAAGAAGAATCTCCACAACCTGACCGTGGGAGCCTCCTCCTCTGCGGGAGTGAACTCCTCGTTGCTCAAGAGTGCCCTGACGCCAAGGTATATCAGGTAGACGGCGCCGGCGTATTTAACTACCGAGAAGGCTATAGCCGACCTTGCCAAGACCGCCGAGAGTCCGACGGCGGCGACGGTGGTGTGGAAGAGCAGACCGCTACACATGCCCCAGGCCGAGACCAAGGCTACCTCGCGACCCTGGGCAACGCCGCGGGTTAGGACGTATACATTGTCCGGCCCCGGGGTGATTATAACCGCCAGCGAAGCCACAACGAACAGGGCGATGTTAGTATCCAGCAATTCCGTATCTCCCCTGCGAAAGGATCGAGCCCTACTCTACGGCGCAAACGTCACTGCCCCAGTCCGGTTGGGGTACGGGCACCAAAGCCGGCATATTATGCAAGTGGGTAAGGCTTACTGCCACCGATTTTCCGGAACTTCAAAGTGGTATGTCTCGCCGTGGCTCAAGTATCTCGCTCGGTCTTCATAACCCGCGGCTGCGACGGCCTCCTTGAAGTCTTCGAGCGGCGACTTGAATACTTCGTAGTCGTTGTAGTGAATCGGGATGACCTCGCGCGGGTCGATGATCCGGATTGCTTCGACCCCTTGTTCGGCATCCATCGTGAGCAGTAACCCCATGATCTGCGTGCCCCCGAGGTGGAAGAGTGCCAGGTCGATCTCCGGGTATCGCCGCGGGATCTCGTGCAGGTCGTCGAATACGAGCGTGTCCCCGGTGATGTATAGGCGGAGTGCCGTCCTACCCGGTGCAGGTTCGAACTCCAGCAGGCTACCCATGACGTCGGGAAGGAATTTTTCGACCACGGGGGGGCCATGCGTGCCCGGCATCGAGGTGATGTGAACTTTCGCATCGCCTTTCTCTACCGTCGCCAAGTCCCAGGTATCGAGCGCGATCGTCGCGGTGAACCCCTTGTGCTCGAGTTCAGAGGCGGCGTGCTCCGTGGTCACTATCGGCAAGTCTTTCTGGAGCTTCTCCTCCGCGACCTGATCGAAGTGATCGCCGTGGTAGTGCGAAAGCACGCAGAAGTCGAGCGGGGGCAAATCCTCAATCTCCAGTGCCGGGTTTGTCAGGCGCTGGGCCGTCAGCCCGTAGCCGAGGTGCGCGTGGTCGCCAGCGTGGAGGAAGTTGGGATCGGTGAGGATGGTGAAGCCCGCGTAGCGCAAAACCACCGTCGCGGTGCCGACATAGAAGATCGAGCCGGTAGAGAAGTCGACGGACGCGCCCACGGGCGCGTCGAGGCGAAGTTCGGTGGTCTCTGCCATGGTAACTCCCCTTTCTTTATGAAGTCGTTGTTAAAGTTGGTCCCTGAGCCTCTGGCCGATGAAGTGCAGCTAGAGGATAACCCATCGCCAGTTGGACGAGCACCAGCGTGAGGGTCAGCGTGACGCTTATAAGCGCCACCATGCAGGTGGCGCTCGTGTTAAGGATCATCTGGGTGGCGTTGGGGTTGGCGGTGACGCTCTGTGGGATCAGCCCGTAGTCGAAATACCCCTCGCGGTCGTTATCAGCGCCAGGCCGATGGTGGCGAGCACGCGGAGCAGCGGGACCAGACAGAGATTGGAGCCGAGCTTGCGCCAGAGACGGTGCAGTAGCATCGGCTTCCCCCTCACATGGCCAGATGAACAGTTTCGACGACGTTGGCGCGTAGCGGCGCGCCGATCTCCTCATCTCTTCCCTCTTTCGTGAGCGTGCCGGTTTTCGTTGGGATGTTCTCTCAGGCACTCCGGACCTGCTCCTCGTGCTCGCCTTCGGCGAACTCCTCGACGATCTTAGAGCAGAAGGCTGGCACGTCGTCGGGGGCGCGACTGGTCACCAGACCCTGGTTGGTCACAACTTCCTCGTTCACCCACTCTCCGCCTGCATTGCGGGTATAGGTCGTCCAGTGTCGGGAAGGAGGCCAGCGTACGGTCCCGGACCAGTATTGCGACCTTGCGGCCCTACAACTCGTCGGCCATGTGTGTCTCCTTTCTAAGATAGCGTGCGCGCGACAGGCTCGCCCACGCGAGGCTGGGCTAAACTTGGATTCGAAATATCAGGGCTGGAGCAAGACCTTTATCGCGTTGTCCTCCTTTTTCTGGAAGATCTCGTATCCGTGCGGCGCTTCGTCGAGCGCCAACTTGTGGGTGGCGAGATCCTCGACGCCCAAAGGGTCGCCGTCGCCGGTCAGCAGCGGCATGATGTCACCGACGTAGTGCTGACAGTTCGCCTGCCCCATGCGCAGCTTTATGTGCTTGTCGAATAGCGTCAGCATGGGCAGGGGATCGGCCATACCGCCGTAGAGGCCGATAAGGGAGATCGTGCCGCCCCGGCGCACCACGTCGATCGCCGTGTAAAAGGCCTCCATTCGGTCGACCCCGGCCTCCTGAAGCATCCTCTGTCCGATCGCGTCGGGCATGGCGCCCGTGATCTGCTGCGTGAGCCTGCCGGGGGTCGAGCCGTGCGCCTCCATCCCGACCGCATCGATCACCGAATCGGTCCCCCGACCATCGGTCATCTCGCGGATCTCCCCGGCGACGTCGTCGTAATCCTCTAGGTTCAGCGCCTCGATCCCGTTGCGTTGCGCCATCTCGATCCGCTCGGGCACGAGGTCTACGGCGATCACCCGGTGGCCGCGGTAGGCTGCAATGCGCGAGCTCATCTGACCTATAGGCCCGAGTCCCACGACCGTTACGCTGCCGCCTTCTGGGATCTCGGCGTACTCAACAGCCTGCCAAGAGGTTGGCAAGACGTCCGAGAGGTAGACGAAGCGCTCGTCCGGCATGCCTTCGGCCTCCTCCGGTACCTTGACCGGCGTGGACTGCGCCAGAGGGACGCGCAGGAACTCCGCCTGACCACCAGGCACATCTCCGTAGAGGTTGGCGAATCCAAATAGAGACGCGCCCATACCCTGCTCGCGTACCTGGGTGGTCTCGCACTGCGAGTGGAGGCCCCGCTCGCACATAAAGCAACGGCCGCAGACGATAGTAAAGGGCATCACCACGCGGTCGCCGGGCTGTATGTTCGTGACCTCGTTCCCAACCTCCTCGACGATGCCCATCGGCTCGTGCCCGAGGACGTAGCCTTCGTCGATAAACGGGCCGAGCACCTCGTAGAGGTGGAGGTCCGAGCCACAGATCGCCGTAGTCGTTATGCGCACGAGGGCGTCCGTGGGCTCCTGGATGGTAGGATCGGACACCTCATCTACCCGTACGTCGCGCTGGCCGTGCCAAGTTACCGCTTTCATCTCGTCTTACCCCCTTGGTCTTGGATTTGTCGTTCTGTAGTCGGTTTTTGACGGAGCGTCCTCAGGCGCTCCTCGCCTGCTCCTCGTGCTTACCCTGGCGAACTCCTCAACGACTCTTTGGTAAAGCCTCCACGCCATCCGGGTAAGGGCTTGTGACGAGTCCCCATGCCTGTGACGGCCTCCTCGCCACCCACTCCCTACCTGCGCTTCGGATGTAGGTTTTCCTTTCCGTAGTTTTGGCCGAAGGACTACGCCAATGCCGCATATCGCGGGTTCTTGCGATGGTATGGTACGAAGCAATCCTTCCTTTTTCGCGTACTTCCGGGAAGGGCGTACCCGTAAACGGATGCTCTCTAACACCCAATCCTACCTTCCGGACGAAAATGGCTCAAAATGTATAGGCGGTCTGCATACTAAGATGTGGGATGCCGGAGCGATCACGTGCTGTCCTCATCTCCAGTAGATCCAAACGCCGATCAAAGGAATGACGAGTCTTATGGCCCGTATCCTCTTCGGAAGGCGGGTGCTCACAAGAATACTTAAGCTTCTAGGCACCGGCACTGCCACGTCGTCTATCATGTTTCCGAGCTTTCTAGCACTTTCTAGCAAAGGGAGCATAGGCCGCAACAGTCCGGGTAGCCCTTGTATAATTCTGAGCGTCGTTGAAGGCGTCGCAGGGGTGTTGGGATTTGGATCTCTACGAGTACCAGGGGAAGAAGCTGTTTAGGGAGTACGGCGTGGAAACGCTGGAGGGCGTCGTCGCCACCTCTCCAGAGGAAGCGCGCGAGGCGGCCGAACAGCTCGGCGGCCCGGTGGCGGTAAAGGCGCAGGTCCAGACCGGGGGTCGCGGTAAGGCTGGGGGGATTAAGGTCGTCGATGACCCGGAAGACGCCGAAGAAGCGGCCCGCCAGATACTCGGGATGGATATCGACGGCCACACGGTACAGCGCGTGCTCGTAGAGGCCGGAGCGAATATAGAGAGAGAAATGTACCTGTCGATCATGGTGGACCGGACGGAGAAGAAGCCCCTGGTCCTGTTCTCCACTGAAGGTGGCGTGGATATAGAAGAGGTCGCCGAGAGAAATCCGGGCGCCATAGTGAAAGTGTACATCGACCCCTTGCTCGGCCTTTTGCCTTACCAGGTGCGCGAGCTTACCTTCTCCGCGGGGCTCGAGGGCGGCGTCGCCAAGAGCTTCGGGCAGGTCGTAAACAAGCTGTACGAGGCGTTCGAAGGTTCGGATGCGAGCCTCGTGGAGATTAACCCGCTCATATCTACCAGCGATGAGCGCGTTCTAGCGCTGGACGCGAAGGTGACGATAGACAATTCTAGCCTGTTCCGGCACGAGGACATTAGTGAGCTACGAGACGAAGAAGCGGCGGACCCCGAGGAGCAGCGGGCACAGGAGGTGGGCCTGGAGTACGTCAAGCTCTCCGGAGACGTCGGCATCTTAGGCAACGGCGCGGGCCTGGTCATGAGCACGCTCGACGCTGTGGCGGAGGCCGGCGGAGAGCCGGCCAACTTCTGCGACGTCGGCGGCGGAGCGGATGCCGAGACGATCTCGGAGGCCCTCGACATCGTTACCTCAAATAAGCAGGTCAAGAGCGTCCTCTTCAACATCTTCGGCGGCATCACGCGCGTCGACGAAGTGGCCAAGGGCCTCCTCTCGGCGTTGGAGCAGTCGGACGTGGACTTGCCCATCGTCGTGCGGTTGGAAGGGACGAACGCCGAAGAAGGACGCCGACTCCTGGCCGAGAACACGCCCGAGAACGTGCACACCGAGGAGACCATGATCGACGCGGCGAAAAAGGCCGTGGAGCTCGCGCGGGACGGGGGTAGGTAGCGATGGC
>JALZFK010000290.1 GCA_030861585.1 Actinomycetota bacterium
TCGCTCAAGCGATTCGCGGCGGAAGGGCACGGGCTGTCGTAGAATTCTCGAAGCATGAGACGGCACCCGGCAATCGCCAAGAGAGGAGGCGGCGTTATCAGAGTAGGCGTAGTTCGTGGGGACGATGGTCCTGTTCGTAACCGTATCGTTCGGCTCTTATCGGTTCGTGGTGTTCACGCTGAGATGGCGCTAGGAGGAGAGGCGATCCGAAGGGCGGCGCGGGGCCGACCAGTAGTGAGGACCGGGCCACGAGGTCGGGCCTAAGAGGAGGAGAGCCTTGCAAGTTTCGGCGAGGACGGATTATGCGCTTAGGGCAGCGGCCGAGCTCGCGCGGGCGGCGGCCGAGGAGGCGGGGCCGCTCAAGGGGGAGCGGATCTCCGAGGAGCAGGGTATCCCCAAGAAGTTTATGGAGAACATCTTGCTCGATCTGAAGCACTCGGGCCTCGTGCGCACCCAACGGGGGGCAGCGGGGGGCTACTGGCTGGCTCGAGCGGCCGGGGAGATCGCGCTGGCAGACATTATCCGAGCTGTAGAAGGACCGTTGGCCAACATTCGGGGCGAGTGGCCGGAGGCCGTCGAGTACCGAGGCGCGGCCGAGGGGCTTAAGGAGGTGTGGATCGCGGTGCGGGCGAACTTGCGAGCCGTGCTCGAAACCGTGACGCTCGCAGACCTCGTCGAAGGCACACTGCCTGCCCCCATAGAGAAACTGACCCGGGACCCGGAGGCCTGGGTACACCATTAGAACGGCCAGCCGCTAGCTGATTTACGAGGGTTACACCCCGGCCTGCTCCGACGGGAAGTTGGCACCCAGCTGTCGTAGCAGGCCCAAGGCTTCGTATTCGTCCCAGCTTTCCACTATCTTGCCACCCGAGAAACGGAAGATGCCGATCCCCCATTACCGTAACAGATTGCCGGTCGGGAGGATGCCCATGAACTCTCCTTGTGAGTAGCACGCGTGGTCCAGCGCACCGCTACCTTGTCCCCTTCGGCGATTACGTCCTCGACGGAGTTACGGGTGTCGGGGAAGGCGGCGTGCCAGTCGTTGACGGATCGTTTGATGTTCTCCACGCCGCTCTTCCTGGAAGGTTGTAGTCAACGTAGTCGACGGCGAAGATTTTGTCTGCCACACCCTGTTGCCTTGTCCTCCTCTTACGACAGGTGAAGGCTTCACCCGAGCGTAGGGGTGACCGATCGTCGGTGCTGTTCAACCGAGAATCTAATCGATTCTACGCACGTTCTGGGCTCGCGGGGCGGTCTTACCGGTGACAACCTCGTAAGATACCTGAGTGCCCTTCACGAGCACTCTGAAAGCGCCACCTTGCAAGGCGGCTACGCCCGTGAAGCAGACGAAAAGATCCTCGCCCCCGTCATCGGGCGTTATATAACCTTCGCCCGTCTCGTCGCTGAACCATTTGACCGTTCCGACGTGCGTTTCCGCCATCATTACTCGAAACCCTCCTTTCACGTCTTCCTTTTCTCCCGAAGCCTCGCCGGCTCGATCAGACGACCCTCGCGGCACGCTTTACTCTATTTTGTCTATCAAAATAGTAGTATTAAAGTACTATAACGTCACGAAAAGGATACGTCAAGAACAAAGGGGCAGTATCGATGTGCTGATACGTCGAGGAATCCTACTACTTTACTCGCCAGGCCGTGCCGAAAAAAGCCTGGCGCTTCGGAGAAGTGGGTCGCGTGAGGCAAGCTCTTGGGCCGCTGCGATGTCTCTAAGCTAAAAGTATTAGCGACCCGTTACTACGATATAGGCCCTTTTTGACAAGGTCTCAAGTTGGGCTCCTGATCGCTCCGAATCCCGACCCGTGTTGAGCCTAGGGATCTCTGCAGATAGCTCCTGTGGCCTTAAGCTGCCCCCGGAAGAGCTTCCCGAGTCGGCGGCCTACTTATTGGCTACTTCGGTGGATCGATATGGGATGTAAGTGCGCCGTGGGTTCGCCGAGCCACAACTTGCCTTCTGCCGCGTTGCGCTGTAGCTCGCCGTTGAGAAGGCGAACAGCGATAGAAGATATAATGCACCAGAGGAACGTATAACGACTATCCGAGGGAGGAAAGGGTAGCGGATCGTGCGCGTACTCATCGCTATAGCGCCCACCATGTACTGGGAGACACTCGAGCTCGCTCTCCTGAGATATCGCCCGAACCTCGAGGTGCGGATAGCCGACCCGGACGCCCTAGATCGGGAGACAGCTGATTTCGGGCCTCACCTGGTCGTGTGCAACCACGTTACTACGACGGTGCGGGAGAACGTTCACTCTTGGGTGATGGTGCCGTACCACAGCTCGGACGCCACCATCCACCTCCGGGGGCAAGGAGAATCGACGGTAGAAGATATCTCGGTGGGCGACCTGTTTGCGGTCATCGACCGGACGGAGGAGCTCCTCTCAGACACTCGCCACCCTAGGGCATAGCTTGCGATTCCTCTAGGACATCGTCTGAAAAGTCCGAATAGGCCCCGGATCGAAGCCCCATGAGCTCTCAAAACGAGGTGAAGAAGCCTCATTTTGCCGTTATGTGCTGCTACCAAGGACGCCCGTTTGAGAAGCCCTCTACCTCTTTTTCACATAGTTTCTTAGAGAATTTCAAAACCTTACCGGTTTGATTTTCTATTTAGTAAGTAGACAATACGCACAATGGTCGTGGATAAGGAGAGATGGCCTTTGTTTATAGAGAGAAATGCCACGCAGAACGAGCGAGGCTTCACGTTGTGGTTTACAGGCCTATCGGGCGCAGGCAAGACCACGGTAAGTGAGATCGTCGAGAAAGAGCTTAGAGCGCGCCTTGAGAAGGTTGAAGTTCTTGATGGTGATATCGTTCGAACGAACCTATCCAGGGGCTTACTCGGTAGTTCGGTCTGTGCCGCCAGAAGCGCCCGGAAACCCTCAAGCACTGCCACTTAGACGGCTGCTCGTGGCGCCCTCGACAGAGGGGATAAGGGGATACCGAAGGTGCTTCTTGACACCACGTTCGCTCTTAAGTATTCTCTACGATCTCAACTAAAATAACAGACAAAATAGGGAATGGGTGAGCAGAAAAAGGAAGTGACCAACACGTCTAATACGAAAAAGGTCCGGTAGCCGCGGCTGAGCAGTAGGAACGACGAAGCATGGAAAGGGACTGACAGATGAGGAACTTTGTTATCTTAGCTTTGCTGGGTTTCGCCGCGCAGCTGGTGGATGGGGCTCTGGGGATGGCCTACGGTGCAACGTCCTCCACTTTATTGGTAGGCGTAGCGGGTATCGCGCCCGCACTCGCTTCCACGGCCGTCCACCTCGGGGAGGTGGGGACGACGTTTGTATCGGGCGCGTCGCACTGGAGGTTCGGCAACGTGGACTGGTCGAAGATTACCTGGCTGGCCGTGCCAGGAGGTATGGGAGCGTTCGTCGGGGCGGTGGCGTTGAGCTCGATCTCGGCTGAAGCGGCTGCGCCGTTGGTCGCTATTTTCCTCTTCTGCCTCGGCGTGTACGTCCTGGCCCGCTTCTCGTTTAGAAGGAACGAAAGGCCGGTGGTCGTGAGACCCATCGCTAAGAAGTTCCTGAGCCCCTTAGGGTTCGTGGCCGGGTTCTTAGACGCGGCGGGTGGAGGAGGATGGGGGCCTATCTCCACACCTACCCTACTCACTTCGGGAAGGATGGAACCGAGGAAAGTGATTGGTACGGTAGACACGAGCGAGTTTGTCGTGGCCGTGTGCGCGAGCCTCGGCTTCTTCTACGCTCTGAGCTTCTCGGAGGTTCCCTGGCATGTGGTCGCGGCGCTCCTGGCCGGAGGGGTCGTCGCGGCGCCGATCGCGGCCTATGTAGTGCGCATCCTGCCAACGCGTATCTTAGGCACCGCCGTCGGCGGCCTCATTCTCGTAACGAATATGCGCACCTTCCTAAAAGCCGTCGGACTGAATAGTGATCCGGTTCTTACATGGTCTATCTACACGATTATCGTCGCGATTTGGGTGGCGGCGCTCGTCTTCGCCGTACAGGTAGTCCGCCAGGAGAGGAGGGCCTCGGAGGAGGGTTTGCCGGCCTAATCAGATTACCTCACGCGTGCAGTCCGTAGCCCTGATAGGAGTCTCTCCGACCTCGCTAAAACCCGCGCTTTTTTGCGCAGCGTTCCCTATACAAGAAGGCAGCGGCTACTGTCCAGGCTCAGATCCCATCCTTATGGTCGAGGTGGCTACCATCTAGGACAGCAGGACTAGGGGGCATGTTGAGTTTTCTCCTTTGGGACTGCCATCTAGAGCGCCCGGTAGGAAATGCTAGTCCTAACGGACCCAAGATCCGCGTGGTTTGCTAGGCGCATAGTACTCTTCCCGAACAAGCCGCCCGGCTATCCGCTCGAGTACCGCTCGAATACCCCAATAGAGATCCTCTCGGCTGTGGGCGGGATCATCTTCGACCGGTCCCTCCGAATCTCGTGTTGCTCGCGAAACCGCAGATATTGGACTCCCCTCTGAAGAAAGAGACAAAGGCTTTTAACCACAAAAGAGATTGAGCCGCAAACCAACATCGAACCCCCATTCACAGGACTCGTCGCTCGAGTTCCTCGTTACCTACGGTCGAGTTCCTTTTTGCCCCTTTCTCGTTACCTGAGCGAGGTAACCGCTGCTCGTCAAACCAGGCATAACCGGTGTTCCTTTCTAATTGTTGATTATTTTCACCAATATAGCGTACATACCAGAAGTCTATCCGAGTCGTTTTTTGGGCCAAGTGACTGACTTGCGAGATTTTGACGTTCCTACGAGTCCGGGATGTTTCCTATAAGGTAGGGCGTAAAGAAAGCTTCGCACGGGGAAGCCATGGGGCCTGCGGCTGCCGAAGTTATCGAACGTTCACACGACGGTGGTTGGATCCTGCGGGGACAGCTGTTCGCGGCTGTTCAGCTCGGCGCCTTTTGGTGCCGGTACGGGTCCGTCGAGGAGCGGGTCCTGCGTCTCCCGCATCCAATCCTTGAGCCGCCCGCGCATCTCCTCGAGCACGTCGGCAGCTGCAGGATCGTCGGCGATATTGCGCGCTTCGTTCGGATCGAAGACGAGGTCGTAGAGCTGCTCGGCTGGGATAGGCCGCTTTGCCCATCCGTGTGCCAAGAGGAGGTCCTTGCTCGGGCTGTCGTCGGTGTTTGGGAGGACGGGCCACGGGTAGTCGTCGAAGCGTCGGATGTACTTCCAGCGGTGCGTCCGGATGCACCGCTCCGGTTCGTAGGCGACGTGATAGGTCTTCTCGGCGAAAAGCACGTCGCGGATCTCGGTCGCTTGCCCGGACACGAGCGGCAGGAGCGATTGTCCCTGGAGCCACGCGGGGTGCGCCACGCCGACGAGGTCACAGACAGTAGGGAAGAGGTCGATATGGGAAACGAGGGCGTCGATCGCCTTCCCACCGGTGAACCCTCCGGGCCCACGCAGGATTAGCATGACGCCAAGCCCCCGGTCGTACAACGTGGCCTTGCAGCCCGGGAATGCGATCCCGTGGTCCGTCGTACAGATGACGAGCGTGTTCTCGGCGATCCCAGCAGCGTCGAGCGCGTCGAGGACGGTGCCGACACCCTGATCGAGCGAGCGTGCGCTTGCGTAGAACTTAGCTATGTCCTGACGTGTCTGTGGGGTGTCTGGCAGGTTCGGCGGCGGGAGCACGTAGTTCGCCTTCTTCGGGGAGCTCGGGTGGAAAAACTCGCGGTGCGTCTCGAAGAACCCCACGGA
>JALZFK010000340.1 GCA_030861585.1 Actinomycetota bacterium
ACAGATGGACGAAGTCATCGCCGCCGAGCAGGGCGAAGAGCTTACGCAGAGCGAGAAGGCCCTACTCGAGCTGTTGAATAGGAAGCTCCGCCGCGAACTGGAGAAGGCCGCCTAAGCAAACGACCGAGAGGGTCACGTTTGAAAAAGAAAAACCTCGCCATCAAGCTGCTCCTAAACCCGAAGGTGCGCCGCTTCGCCATCAAGCTCCTCAAGAGCCCGCACGTCCGGCGCTTTATCGTCAAGCAGGTAACGCGCCAGCTCCGCCGTCGGTAAGGAAAAGGCGCCCTATAGGGGAGCGCCGACAGGCCGGTATAACCGGTCCAAAAGCGCGAGTGCGCTCCCAGAGTCGAGCGCCACGCGTGTCCGTTCCACAGGTGATCCGATAGCGGAGTATTCTCGTCCCCCACCCAGAGCCTCAAGGCGGCGTTGTAGAGGATAAGGTACCTAACCGGGCCCTCTTCTCCATCCAGGGTGTTTAACAGGAGCCGGGCCTCGTCTTCCGGTCCGCTCCAGGGTATGTGAGCCTTTGTCGCGCGGGAGAGTCCTACAAACTCTGGCGAGATGCGGAACTCCTCGACCTCGCCCTCCTCGCTTACCCAGACGAGGGCCGAGTTTCCGTCGAGCGGGGCCTCGTCCGAGCCTTCTATAGCCTGGACCACGAGGGCGCGGCACGCTCCGAGCTCTGCCAGCGCCGCCGGCACCGCCTCGACGTGCGAGTGGTGGTTCACGCCGACCAGAAATCGCGATCATGCAAAACCCTGAGACCGCGTTCTGGTTGTTCGCCGTCACAGCGGCTCTAGGGGGCTTGGGAGGCGGCAACTTCTCCTCTAGCATGGCGAACATCAGCTACTTCTACCCTAACCATAAAAAGGGTGCCGCGCTCGGGATCAACGCCGCCGACGGAAACCTGGGGATAGGCGTGATGCAGTTTTTGGTACCGGCTCTCGTGTCTTTAGGCACTTTAGGCGCCGCGCTCGGCGGCTCGCAGACCAAGACCCACCCCGCCACCGGCGTGACTAGCCAGGTATTCGTGCAGAACGGGGCCTTTTTCCGGGTGCCGCTCATCGTGCTCGCGGCGATCTGCGCCTATTTCTTCATGAACAACCTGCACGTCTCCCAAGCCTCGCCCAGGGAGCAGGCGGTCGTTACCAAGCGCAAGCACACCTGGATCATGAGCTACCTGTATATCGGAACCTTCGGCTCGTTCATCGGGTACTCTGCGAGCTTCCCGCTTTTGATAAAGCCCAGTTCCCAGAGAACCTGTCGCTCGTGTTTTGGGCACTCCTCGGCCCCGTACTGGGCTCCCTGGTCCGGCCCTTGGGCGGCTGGCTCTCGGATAGGCTCGGCGGCGCCCGCATAACCTTCTGGACCTTCGCCGTCATGATCGAGGTGGCCTTAGGCGTGCTCTACTTCCTCGAAGCAGGTTCGTTCGCGGGCTTCCTCACGATGTTCCTGATCCTGTTCGCCGCGACCGGCATCGGTAACGGTTCGACCTATCGCATGAGCCCCTGCATCTTCCGTATCGAGCGCGAGAGAGAGGCCGAAGGCCAGGATGAAGGCACTTTGGCGGAGGCGAGGCGTCAGGGTCTCAAAGAATCGGCTTTCGCGCTGGGCTTCGCCGGGGCGATCGCAACCTACGGAGGCTTCATCATCCCCCGCGCCTACGGCTCCTCGATAGATGCCAC
Source organism: Actinomycetota bacterium (assembly GCA_030861585.1). Classification (GTDB taxonomy): domain Bacteria; phylum Actinomycetota; class Rubrobacteria; order Rubrobacterales; family Rubrobacteraceae; genus Rubrobacter_F. The sequence goes on from JALZFK010000340.1 coordinate 1,686, forward strand.
CGGCGGTCCGCAGACGGCGCTCTTCGCGTTCGTCGTCTTCTACACGACCTGCATAGCGGTTACCTGGTGGTTCTATTGCTGCCGGAACGCCGGGATCCCCTGCTAAGGACGATCGATCTGACGACGGCCCCAGTCTACGGTCCTCATCGCGAGAAAAAGAAGCCTTGTTGGGTTACGAGGCCATGCCACTATGGGCCATAGCGCACCTCCGTCGCGGCCTGCGCCCGTTCGGCCACGTCGCAGGCTACCTCGTACATCGAGTTCGTCTCTCGGTAGACTCCGAGTTGGCGGTCGGCCCCCGTCGGCTCGTGGAGGATACGCCCGACCGCCGAAAGGCCCCGCTTTGTTCGTGTCTCCAGGTAATCCAACCAGCCTTCGAGGACCTCGCGGGTCTTCACGCTCTCGTGCGAGTCATGATCCACGAAGTCGCCTTCCAGGCCGTAGCGCTGGGCGCTCCACTTGTTCTCCTCGATCTCGCGGTTCGGGAGGATCGGGCGCCGTTCTCCGGACTCATACTCCTCCTTGAGGGAGTCGCAGAGGGCGGCGGTTAAGGCGACGAGGGCCTCGGTGCGCCACGGCTCGGTCTGAGCGTCGAAGGCGCGCAGCTCGACGGTGCCGATCTGAGGAGCCGGGCGGACATCCCACCAGATCTCCCCTAGCTTGCGGATGCCTCCCGAGCGCCTCACGTAATCCACGTAGTCCACGTAGTCGCTCC
>JALZFK010000349.1 GCA_030861585.1 Actinomycetota bacterium
GAGCAACCGTCTACACGAGCCGCTCGAAGAACCTCGACGGCCGAAGGATCCGCGCGAAAGTGGAAGACCTTGGGCGTGCGCGTCCACGGCTGCTTGTGATCGGTGATGGCGCACTCCAGGTTTATGATACGCAGGTCGGCGGCATCCATCGGAGGCAAAACATCGCCCCATGGTTCCTCGGGGCGTAGGCTACGAAGCACCTCGTTGACCCCGCGCCCGAGCATGACGTCGCCGACCAATGCTACCGTAATCATCGGTTTCCTCCACGCACGAGTCTGCCGTTCATACCAAAAATATATCTACCCCGTACCCCTTTTCTACGAATATTACCGTTCTGACCGGGCACTCGCTAGTATTGTGCAACCGGGCATGGCTCGGTAGATAGAGCTCCGCGGAATAGTTGCGGTGGGTCCCCGATCTTCGGGATGGTAAAGTTCGCGAGGTCCGTGCAAGGAAGAGAGGAGCGAGGATGGCGAGCCATGGCAAAGAGCTTCTAGGCCGACACTACGACGACGAGCACCTGACCTACGAGGAGATAAACGAGCTCGGCCTGGAGGTGGTAACCGAAAAAGGCGAGACGATTCCCACTGAGGACTTGCAGGGCAAGATCTTCCGGATCGCCGACCGAGACGACGCCAGCGGCTACGTGGTGAGCCCCACAGAGACTACTGGCACCGGTAGGGTACTCTGTTACTTGCAAGCGCCGTAGCCGAAAAGCCCTTCAAAGAAGTGGGGAACGCTCCCTGTGCTACTCTGTAGCTAGCATGGGGCCGATCAAGGTGAGGATCTCGGACATCCGGTATACGGTGGGCCAGGCGGAGATCCTCAAAGGCGTAACCGCCATGATCGGTGAGGGCGAGGTGTTCTCTATCGTGGGACCCTCAGGTGCGGGCAAGAGCACTCTGCTCCGTACCATCAACCGTCTGGCGGAACCAACGGCCGGTGAGATCTTCCTCGACGGAACCCCGACAAGAGAGATAAACCCGCTCGAGTTGCGGCGACGGGTGGGGATGGTCTTCCAACTGCCAGCGCTTTTCGGAGAGACGGTTGCGGATGCCGTCCTCTACGGGCTGCGTCTGGTGGGCCGGAGTACCGACGTGGAGCGTCTGCTCGAGTTGGTGGGGCTCGACGCAGCCCTCGCTAAAAGAGACCCACAGAGCCTCTCGGTCGGCCAGCAGCAGCGGGCTTCCATAGCCCGGGCGTTGGCCCTGGAGCCGGAGGTTTTGCTGATGGACGAGCCCACGAGTGCCTTGGATCGGGCCGCCCAGCAACGAATAGAGGACCTGATCGGAGATTTAGGCGCCCAATTGAACCTAACCATCGTGATCGTTAGCCATGCACTAGACCAGGTAGAGCGGTTAGCAGACCGGGTTCTCCTCCTGGTGAGTGGTCGTTTGGAGGGCGAATGGAGCAAGGAGGACTTTTTCTCCGGCAAGGTCGGAGAACAGGCCCAACAGTTCATCGCAGGAGAGCTTTGAGTTGCAGGATCTTGGGACGGTAGCTTCAGCGCTCCTTACACTAAGCCTCGTAGCCGCAGCCATCGCCGTCAGCCGCTACCAGAGGCTGGATCTGGAGCGAGACATAGCGACCGCCGTCGTCCGGTCCTTCGTCCAGTTAACGGCCATAGGCTACGCTATCGACCTGATTTTCGGACTCGAAAATCTAGGTTACGTAATCCTGCTTTTGGCCGGGATGACGGCGTTCGCCTCCTGGACCTCAGCCGCCCGAGGAGAAGGAGTTGCGAGAGCATTCCCCATCTCCGTTGCAGCTATCGGGACGGCGGCAGCAACGACCTTAGGCGTCTTGCTCCTCCTGCAGGTCGTGCCCCCCACCGCTCGCTACCTCATCCCTTTGGGAGGGATGGTAATCGGGAACTCCATGAACACCGCAAGCCTCACCCTGGGCAGGATCCGGGACGACGTAAAAGCCCACCGGTTGAGCATAGAAGCGGCCCTGGCTCTAGGAGCTACCAGCCGTCAGGCCGTCTCACCCATCCTCAAGACCGCCCTACGAAGCGCTATGACCCCCTTGATAGACGGCACGAAGACGACGGGGCTCATCTTCCTACCAGGCGCGATGGCCGGTATGATCATCGGCGGAGCCGACCCTCTAGAAGCCGTCCGGCTACAGATAGTGGTCCTCTACATGCTCCTGGGAAGCGTCTCCATAGCCGCCATCCTCGTCGGGTTGCTCTCGTACCGTTCCTTCTTCACTCCTCGCCACCAACTCCGTACTGCACCGCCCGAGGGTTAGACTTTAAGAGGCATCGCTTCTCGTTGAACTCCCCCTCTGAGGAAGTCAAGGTCCTGGTAGTGGGGACAAGCCTTGCCGGGCTCTGCGCTGCCAAAGCCGCTGCCCAAAGCGGAGCCACGACCTTATTAATAGACGCCGCCCCTGAGATCGGAGCGCGCGCCAACCCGGCCACGATCCTTGTAGAGCCGATCTGGCGACGCGTAGGCCTTCCCGTGCCCGAAGACGCGGTGGAGCGGGAGCTCTCGGGGCTGCGGGTAGGCGGGCCCTCGGGAGAGGGCCCACTCTTCCGCTTCCGCGCCTTACACCTGGATCGACGAGTCTTCGATCGAAAATTCGCCAGCATGGCCGCCAAGGCAGGGGCAACCATCCGGAGCGGGGTTCGCGTAACAAGCATGCTCCCTTCAGGTGGGGTTCGCACCGAGACTGCTGCCGTAGGGGCCGGGATCACCATCTTCGCCGACGGGGCAAACTCGCTCGTGCGCGGGATCATGCCGACCACGCTCAATCCACAAGAGTTAGCCTTCGGCCTAGACCAGCTCCTCGAAGCCCCGGGCCTCGGCAAGCCTTCCCTTTTCGAGGTGCGCTTCGGCAGCTTCGCCCCCGGCTGGCGGGCTCAGCTCAACCCTATAGGCGGGGACCACGCAAGGCTTTGGACCTTCGTCCGAGGTGTGCAGCAAGAAGAGCTTGGGAATTACGCCGAGCGCGCCTATCGGGCGTTCTTCCCCGAAGAACGAGTCAGGGTCCTCGAGGAGCGCCGGGGTGCAGACCCAGCCTTGGTAGTCCCAGGACGGCTTACCAGGGACGGCGTGATGGCTTGCGGTGCGGCTGCCGGGCAAGGAGGCTTGGAGTTCGGGGCCCGTGCCGGTGTTATGGCCGGAGAGACGGCTGCCCGGGCCGTACGCGCCGGGGACACCTCCCGGCGCGCTCTTAAGTCCTACGAAAGGGCCTGGCACCGGGAGACCGCACTCCAGAGCAGGGCTCTGCGGTGGGGGATGGAGGCGCTGAGGCGCCTCTCGGATAGCGAGCTCGACGGTCTGTTCAGGGGCCTGTCCGGGGTCGAGTTCGGCGAAGAAGATCTTCTAGCCCTCTTGCGAGGCCATCCTGGTAACGCTGTTCTAAGGGTTGGAGCGAAGCGAACGACGAAACTCTTTCTAGGAGTTGCGCGGGGATGGATCAGAGCCTTGATAATACGCTAGCAGCTCTCCTCAGAGGAGCCGTTCGGGAGGTACCAGTAATTTTCGGATGTGCCTCGAAATCGTCGGCACGTACGATGAGACACGACACTCCGTGTCGTCCGCGCATAGGAGCGCTTTTCTAAGCCGTGGAGCTAATCATCTTCATTGGCCTGCAAGCCTCAGGGAAGAGCACGTTCTACTATGCCCGCTTCAAGGCGAGCCACGAGCTCGTCAGCAAGGATCTGTTTCGGAACAACAAGAACCCGAACAGGAGGCAGCAGCAACTGATCGAAGCAGCTCTGAAAGTGGGAACGCCAGTAGTAGTCGACAACACGAACCCGACCGTCGAGGAGCGCCGGTCACTCATCAGGTTGGGCTACGAGTACGGGGCAAAGATCATCGGGTACTACTTCGAATCTCAAGTAAGGCGGTGCCTGGAGCGTAACCGGCAGCGCACGGGCAAGGCTCAGGTGCCGGACGTGGCGCTATACGCGACGGCCAAGAAGCTGGTACCACCCTCGTACTCCGAAGGGTTCGAAGAGCTATACAGCGTACACATAACCAGCGACTTTACGTTCGAGGTTCGAACGTATGCCGAAGAAGCGAACCCTAACGCAGAGCGCGACAGTAATCCTTGAGCGTACCCGGGAGCCAAGCCCCTAGCTAATGCGGGTGTAGGTGCCGGTGGCCAGCGCCACGACCTCTGCGCTCTCCTCCTGAGAAACCTCGGCCTCCACAACGGTCACTCGCTTGCCACCCTTGCGCACCCGCGCGGTCGCCGTGAGCGTTCCTGGATTGCCCGGCTCCATATAGTTAACTTTGATTTCAATGGTGACGAGTCGCTCATCCTCTTCCGTTATAGTCCTCAAGGCCTCGGCCATGGAGACATCTATCAAAGTGTAGACGACGCCACCGTGAACGGTGCCGTTGGGGTTGAGGTGTTGTTCTTCGGCCCGCAGGTTCACCACGGCTTGACCCTCCCCGGCGTTGGAGAGCTCAGTCCCTACCAGTTCTCGAAAACCTGTGTCCTCGCTCATCAAAAGAAACCTTACCCCTGCCGAAGAGCACCAAACTTATGAAGGTCTCACGTTGTCCTTTGTAGCTCGGCTCCTAAGGAACGGTTCCCTCGAAAAACCGGTGGGCCGTTTTGCTTTGCACGCGCCAGGGGTACGAGAAGCAAGAACGAGGAGTGACACCGGGACAGGATGAAACTCGAGAAAGGGGTGAAAGCCTATGACGGACACGAAGTTCGTGTGCTCGGTATGCCGGAACGTATTTTCGGAGCACCGGGCGAGCACGAGCCCAGCCGATCAAGAGCAGATCAGGTGCCCCAACTGTGGTTCGGCACGTGTAGAACCCGACCACTTCGATCCCGACGAACCACTGGAGGAACTGCTGGAGGAGCCCGAAGAGGAAGGGTACGGCGTATAGTTCCACAGGCTCGAGCAGTTCAACTTAGAAGTGCGGCGGCGCGTTAGCAACCTTTGGGATGCGGGTACGAGAAACCAAAACGAAGGCAAGTCAAAGCGCCCCGAAGGAGGGAACGTACCCCGCAAACGAAGCGAATGATCCGGACGCTGGACCACACCGCGGATGTCGGGTTCGAGATAGGGGCTCCGACGCTCGAGGCCCTGTTCGACGAGGCCCGGCGAGCGCTGCTCGTGACGATGTTCGAGCGGCCGCCGGGGAAAGGGGAGAAAGAGCATCAGGTGCGATTGAGGGCCCCCGACCTGGAGATCCTCTTGGTCCGCTGGGTAAACGAGCTCGTCTTTCTCATCCAGAGTGCCGGTTTCGTCCCGGTGAGTTCGCACATTCAGCTCCGAGAAGTCAACGAGGAAGGCTTCTCCTTCGAAGCACGCCTGAACGGCGCCCCGTTGGACCTCGAGGGTTACGGGTGGCAGGGCGAGATAAAAAGCGCGACGTTCCACGGGCTGGACGTAACGCATGGGAGTGAAGGCTGGCGGGCCCAGGTAATCCTGGACGTTTGAGCCTCGCCTTGCCAAGAAGGAGCAACGATGAACATCGAGCGTCTATCCGAATTTAAGTACCGCATCCCCAAAGAAGGGAAGATGCGGGTGGACGCCACGTTCTATGCCTCCGAGAACATCCTCGAGGACCTTAGGGCCGAGAACTACGCCTCGCTGCAGCAGATCCGTAACGTCGCGGCGTTGCCCGGGGTGGTCGAGCCTGCGGTAACCATGCCCGATATCCACTGGGGATACGGCTTCCCCATAGGCGGGGTAGCTGCATTCGATCCGGAGGAAGGGGGCGTGATCAGCCCCGGCGGTGTGGGCTTTGACATCAACTGTGGCGTGCGCCTCCTTGTCTCCGGACTAAGCCGGGAGGAACTCGGCCCAAACATGGACGCTCTGGCTGACGCGCTCTACGAGAGCGTTCCCTCTGGAGTGGGTAAGGGCCGTAAGGACATCAGGTTCGGCAGGGAGGATCTCCAAGAGATCCTGCGCGAGGGCGCTGCTTCTCTGGTGGAACGCGGGTACGGGGAGCCGGAGGACCTAAGGAGTATCGAGTCGGGTGGGCGTCTCTCCGGCGCCGATCCCGGGGCCGTCTCCGACCGGGCGTACGAGCGTGGCGTCTCCCAGCTCGGCACCTTGGGTTCGGGTAACCACTTCCTCGAAGTTCAATACATCGACGAGATCTACGACGAAGAGGCGGCCCGGGTCTTCAGTCTCGAGGTGGGTCAGGTGACCTTACTGATCCACTCTGGCTCCCGAGGCTTGGGACACCAAGTCTGCCAGGACCACGTCGAGCTCTGCATGGAGGCTGCGAAGAGGTATGGCATAGAGCTAGTGGACAGGCAGCTCGCCGCAGCCCCCATTAAGAGCCCGGAAGGGGATTCCTACCTCAAGGCCATGTCCGCCGCGGCCAACTTCGCCTTCGCGAACCGACAGCTTATCTCCCATTTCACGCGGCAGGCCTTCGCGTCGGCGGGCTTCGATTCGAAAGGGCGCCGTTTGAAGGTGCTCTATGACCTTGCGCACAACAACGCGAAGTTCGAGGAGCACAACGGCCGAAAGGTGCTGGTGCACCGCAAGGGCGCTACCCGCGCCTTCGGCCCCGGAAACTCCGAGCTCTCGGAGAAATACCGTTCGGTAGGGCAGCCGGTTCTGGTGCCAGGAGATATGGGCCGCTACTCCTTCGTGCTGGCCGGCACGAAGGGCGCCATGAGCGAGACCTTCGGCTCTAGCGCCCACGGGGCCGGGCGCAAGATGGGCCGCCGGCAAGCGAAGAGGACCGCGAAGGGCCGGAACCTCAAGCGAGAGTTGAAGGACAAGGGAATCCTCATTCGGGCCGCCAGCCGGGCCACGATAGACGAGGAGATGCCCGAAGCATACAAGGACGCTGCCGAAGTCGTCGAAACGACACACGGCGCGGGAATAGGACGGAAAGTGGCGCGCTTGCGGCCCCTGATCGTGGTTAAAGGTTGAGAAACCGAAGCTTGTACGCGGCAAGCCAGAGGGAAAGCTCGCGCGACCGGTGGGACATACTACGGACAAGTCGTTGGGCTTGGGGTTGAGGAACGACGAAGATGCGCTACGAAAAGACACCCTTTGAGGACCGAGGATATGCCGGACGACGGCTCGCCGAGCAACTAGCCAGATACCGAGACGAAAACTCGATAGTACTGGCCTTACCACGAGGAGGGGTCCCGGTGGGGTATGAGATCTCCCACTCTTTGGACGCGCCGCTGGATGTCTTTATCGCGCGCAAGC
>JALZFK010000358.1 GCA_030861585.1 Actinomycetota bacterium
CCTGAGTGGTCCGAGCCACGGAGCACGGCGGCGGTTTTCAGCATGTCTTCTACGGTCCTCCCCTCCCAAGGACCAGTCTCCACCTCGACGAAGACATCTTCACCGGCGCGCCGGAGGTGGATCGGCATGACCACCTGCCCCCCCGGTGAGGCGACCGCCTCTAAGATCTCGGCTATCTCTTCGCCGCGCCGCCTCAGTTCCGCGGCGACCTGGGAGATCGCCGTCACGCGCGAGGCGCCACGTTCGATCTTGATAGTCTCCGCTAGAGATCGGGGCATCAGTGCTTCCGACGAATCGGTCGGGGAGACGAAGACACTAGGCCACTCACCAAGCATCTCACGTTCCCGGCGTTTCCAGAACACATGCACTATTTGCTTCCCCCTCGTTTGTACAGGCGGCGAGGATTCTAACACCGCTCCTCCCTTTTGGGAAGTGGTTTGCCATGAGCCGCCCCCATGCACTAACCTTACGCGCATGGGTAGAAAGCACACGGGCCCCAGTCACGCGCGGAAGCAACAAGAGGTGATTTTGATCCGTCACGGTCAGTCCACCGCGAACGCGAGCGGCGTCTGGCAGGGCCAGCTGGACTTCCCCCTCTCAGACCAGGGCCGACTTCAGAGCGCTACCGCGGGCCGCGCCTTGAAAGGAACGAATATCTCCGGCATTTACTCGAGCCCTCTCTCGCGGGCGTTCGAGACCGCCGAGATAGTGGCGGGCGAGGCCGACTTCTCCGGAGAGGTCGTGCCCATGCCGGACCTCATGGAGCGCCATGGCGGCGTTCTACAGGGCCATACCTGGGCCGAACAAGAAGCTCGCAACCCCGCCTTCGTCGAAAAGTTCCTCGCTTTACCCGAAGAAGAACGTTGGGCGTTCGCGGGGGCCGAGAGCGACGAGGAGATACTGGCCCGGTTCGAGAGGGCACTCTCCAATATCCGCTCACGCCACCCCATCTCCGAAGGCTCCCTCGTCGTCGTCTCCCACGGCGGCGTCATGCGCGCGTTCTTGCGCGAGCTCTTTGGACCCACGGTCCTCCCCGACGCCGAACGCGCCCCCAACGCCTCCATCACCCGGCTCCTCTACGAGGGAGCCGAGGCAAACGCCACACCGCAACTCCTGGAACTTGCCTCCACCCAACACCTGCCGGACGAAACGCCCCCAACGTCGCAGGCCGTCGTTCCGAACGACGGCCAGGAGTAAACCAAAGAGTCGAAGCCGGCGTCGAGGCCGCATCAGACCAGAAAATCGGGGCCAGTTTCGACGAGTGTCTTAAGTTATGGCCGCGGTGTGAATGCTACTGCGCGAGGCGGACGTTGCGGGCATTCGGACCCCGGTCGTTGCGACCGACCACGTAGTCGACCTCCCCACCGGGCTCCAGCGCCGAGGGGTCCCCCTCGACCTCGGAGTGGTGCACGAAAAGGTCCTCACCGGTCGGCCGCACCAGAAACCCGTAGCCCTTTTCCGGGTCGAACCACTTCACCCGGCCCTGCTCCCGGTCCGCCTCAGGGGCCGCGCCCTCCGTATCCGCGGCGGGAGCTTCCGCGGACGCTAGGGCAGTCCCGGTGGTGAAGGTGTCGGCCTGTGGGCCGGAGCCGTCGCCGGTCTCACCTCGCGGAGCGCCTTGCGCAGGGCTCTGCAAGACGTTTGTTGCAGGCTCCAGGACTATAGAATCTTCGGCCACCTTAACCATGACCGAGTCGATGCCAGCCCAGTGCTCCTTCCAGATCGGGTCGTCGGCGACGGACGGATCGAACCACATGCCCCAGCCGTCGCGCTCCCCGTGGTCGAGGACCCCCTCGAAAACGCTCACCGGCTCGCGGCTACCCCCCCTGTCGCGGCGGTAGATGTCGTTGCGAGAGCGGAACGATTGCACGCTAGAAGCGCTGGTGCCCAAAGCGTCGGCGATCCACTCGTCCGTCTTGCCCTGGTCTACCCACTCCCGGATCTCCCTGATATGTGGCTTGAGGGCGATGCGCTTCTTCGAATCCGTCATGCTCTCGATTCTCCTTATTACCCTTGTCTGTCCCGCCGGTGATGTGTGGAAAAGACTGATCTACGAATTGTTAACCGTACCGGATAACATACTACTACCGAAACGAATTTTCAAAGCGTTTAGCCTAGAAAAGACTCGCGCCGTCCTTCGCTTGCCCATGCTACGCCCGAACGGGCCCAAAACGTGAGCGCGAAGCGCCATGTCCCTTCTGCCAGCGCGCACCATCAACCGGGAGATAGAGCTTTACAAGCCTTCGTTCCTCGTGCCCGGAGCATCCTCTGACCCGGCCTCGGGTGGGGCAGGCGTGGACCTCTCTCCCCCCTCTTCTTCGCGGACGCCCGGGGCGTCTTTAGCCTGAGGGTCCTGAATCCTGGTCGGCTCCTCGCCTCGGGCCACCTCCTCTCGCGCAGCCCGGCGGGAAGACCTGTCTTCCGGGCTCGGCCTGACCGATTGCTGATCCGTCCCGCCCGTGCCGGCCTGGTCTTCCACACCTTCCTCGGACTCCGGGCTGGCGGCCTCCGGCGGAGGTTCTGGGAACTCGAGGCGGTCTTCGACCGCCAGGTCGTGTAGGATCTCCCCCACGATCGGAGCCGGAAGCTCCAGGCGCAGGGCCAAGTTCTCGGCGGCGGCGAGCACCGCGTAATCGTCGCCGGTGGCCTCTTCGTCGAGGACGTTAAGAGCGACGAGGGCCCGAGAGATCTCCTTGCCGGGCACGAGCGTGTCGCCGCCCGCGATTACCCGCAAGTACTGGACTAGCGGGAGATCGAAGCCTGCGATCACGCCGACGACCGGCTCGGTTTCGTAGATGCGCCGCCGGATAAAGAGCCGGGTATCGTAGCCGTCGGCCCAGCGCCTCAATACCTCGCGCTCGTCCACGTAGTTATACTGAGCTACACGGTGCTGGAACTGCCCGAGGAGCTGACCGGTCAGCGCGCGCAACTGTGCATCCCCGAAAAACCACTCGTCGCCCTCGACGTTCATGATGCCGCTCGTGCGCGGTATCGTCAGGTCCTCCTCCTCGTCCTCGAAGGTCTCCTCGAACTCGCGGACCAGCTTTCGCACCTCGTCCACGGGCCTACCACTCTTCATCAAGGCAGCCTCGTAGATCACGAGCGCCGCCGTCTCGTGCTCCTTGGTCAACTCGTCTACCCTGCGCGCGGCCCTCTCGAGCCTCGCATCGTAGTCGTCTAGGTTCTTTACCTTCCAGGCGGCCGCCTCGAGTACCCCGCTGGCTGCGAGATCTACCATCACAATCCCTCACTTATTCTTACAAACCGCAACACATGCCACCAATATACAGCATCTCGACCAGGGGCCCAGGGAGCCATCACGGGTCGCGGCCTTTCAAACCGTACACGCCGGGGGCCGTCTGGACGAAGAAGCTCTGCGGGTTATCGCGCACGTCCGCGGAGAGCCGGGCAAGCGTGAGCGCGGCTCCATCCCCGACTTAACAGGGACAACAGAGCGAGATGAGGGGAACCTTCTTCTGCGGTCGAAGCGATAATCCTCACGCCCCCAGGAACACCCCTGCAGCTCAAACACGAACGCATCGGATGGCCGACAAAGCCAGTACGATGCGCAAGTGCACCTCCGCTTATCTCCTGGCTACTGCACTAATATGTCGCTCGGTACCTCGGGGTAGGCTCCAAGGAGGCTCACGTACGGGCAATGCTCTTCGAGGGCCTTCAACGCCCTTGCCACTCGCTCCTCCTCCGGGTGCCCCTGAAAATCCGCAAAGAACACGTACGTCCACATCCGCCGCCTTGAAGGTCGACTCTCGATGCGCGTCAAGTTGATCCCCTCCTCCGCGAAGGCGGAGAGAGCGTCCCTCAAGATCCCCGGCCGGTCCTTAACCGAGAAGACCACGCTCGTTTTGTCCTTGCCCGTGGGTCCCGCCCAAGAGCGCCCAAGTACGATAAAGCGCGTGGCATTGGTCCGGGCATCCTGAATGTTGCGCGCGAGAACCGTGAGGTCGTAAGCCTGCGCGGCCAGCGTACTTCCCACGGCCCCCACCCCCGGCTCTTCCGCTGCCCTCCGGGCAGCCTCCGCCGTGGACTCGACCTCCTCGAGGACCGCGTGTGGCAACTCGTGCCTAAGCCAAGTCGCCGCCTGAGCCAAGCCCATCGGGTGGGAGCAGACGAGCTTTATGCCTTCCAGGGACGTTTCCCTGGAGAGTAGGTTCTGGGAGATCGGGAGGTACACCTCGCCGCAGATCTTCAGGGGGCTCGCCATCAGCTCGTCTAAGGTGTGCGTCACGGCCCCCTCCATCGAATTCTCTACCGCCACGACCCCGTACTGGGCCTCACCCCGCTCGACTTGTCCGAAGACCTCCGAGACCGTGGCGTATGGCTCGAAATCGACACTTGTCCCGAAGGCCCGCCGCGCCGCCTCGTGTGTAAAGGTGGACTCGGGCCCCAGGTAGGCGACTTTGAGCGGCGCTTGAAGGGAGATAGAGGAGGAAATTATCTCCCGGAAGACCGCCTCCAAGCCCGCTTTGGGGAAATCCCCTCGGCTCAGGAGGGAGACTCGGTCGAGAACCTTGCGCTCCCTGGCGGGATCGTAGGCTTCCAGGCCTTCCGCAAACTTTATCTCCCTGATCCGGCGAGCCAGCCGCGCCCGCTCGTCGAGGAGCCGGACTATCTCTTCGTCCACCGCGTCTATGCGGGTCCGCAAGTCCTCCAACTCCTTGGGCGTACCCGCAACGCCCCTCTCAGCGAACAAGATTTGCTCTCAAAGCGTCGAGGGTTTCGGCACAACCTTCCAAAGCAAACATTTTGGAGAAAGCCTCCTACGAAGTCTAACGTACACGCAACGGGTGGTGGAGAAACGCGGTCGCGCCTGGTGCGGGTGCGCCTCTCCTAGGTAAATCGCCGGGCTACGGGTTGGGAGCTTACGCGCTCTCTGGGGGAAACCTCTGTTGCTCGGGCATGCATGGTGTGTACAAAGTACCAAACCGACCGGCGCCCTGTCAAAAATCCTTCATTAGAACAGAATGAGCAGGGCAGCCACGATGGCGGCCAGCCCGAACCGGTAGTAGGCGAAGGCCCGCAAGCTGTGGTCGGCAAGGTAGTTGAGGAGAAACCTTATGGCGAGGTAGCCCACGATGCCCGAGGAGACGCAACCGGCCGCGAAGAGGATCACCTCATAGG
>JALZFK010000389.1 GCA_030861585.1 Actinomycetota bacterium
GGAGGTGGCCCAGGGAATAGTAGATGCGTTGGACGCTCCTTTCCTGGAGAGCGTCGAGGTTGCGGGGCCAGGGTTCATCAACTTCCGGTTGTCCTTGGAGGCCTTAGAAGAGGAGTTGGAGGCGCTGCTTTCAGCGGGGGAAGGATACGGGAGGCGGGAGCCTTCGGGCAAACCGATCCTGCTTGAGTACGTGAGCGTAAACCCCACGGGACCAATGACGGTGGCGCACGGGCGCCATGCGGCGTACGGGGATTCGCTCGCGCGGATCCTCGCGACCACGGGGAGGAGGGTATCGCGAGAGTACTACTTCAACGACGGGGGGAACCAGATCCGGCTGCTCGGCGAGTCGGTCGCCGTCCGCTACGCCGAGCTCTTCGGTCGAGAATGGCCGGTATCCGATCCGGATGTCCTCTACCGCGGCGAGTACGTTCGTGAGATCGCCCAAGACCTCAGAGAGAGGGACGGCGACCGGTACCTGAACGTAGCTGCCGGGGACGCCCTTTCGGGGATCGCGACTTTCGCTACCCGCTGGTGCATGTCCGATATCAAGGCGACGCTCGGACGCGCCCGGGCACGCTTCGATGGCTATTTCAATGAGAAGAGCCTCTACGAGTCTGGTGCCGTAAAGGAGGTTGTCGAGAAGCTCAAAGAGAGTGGTTACGCCTACGAGAGCGAAGGTGCCCTGTGGCTCGCCTCGTCCAAACTTGGGGACGACAAGGATCGGGTTCTGGTGAAGAAGGATAGTTCTTACACCTACGTCGCCCCGGATATCGCCTACCACCTTGACAAAAGGAGGCGTGGCTTCGCGCGGGTGGTGGACGTTTGGGGCGCGGACCACGCGGGCTACGGGCCGCGACTCCGGGCCGGGCTCATGGCTCTAGGTCTGTCAAAGGATTTCTTGGACGTGGAACTCGTGCGGCTGGTAAAGTTAGTGCGGGGTGGGGAACAGGTCAAGGTCAGCAAGCGGGCTGGAACCTTCGTCACCTTCGATGAGCTTATGGACGAGGTGGGGGAGGACGCGGCGCGCTACTTCTACGTGCGTTCCTCGCACCGGACGGAGATGAACTTCGACCTCGCGGTAGCCGTCCAGCAGTCCGACGAGAACCCCGTCTACTATGTGCAGTACGCCCACGCCCGCATCGCGAGCATCTTCCGCCGGGCCGCCGTGAATCCGGAGGATGTAGAGGAGGTGCCGCCCGGCGACTTTTCATCCGAGGAGCGGGCGTTGCTCCTGGAGATGTTCGACTTCCCGCGGGTGATCGAGGGTGCGGCAGCACGTAGGGAGGTTCACCCTTTGCCGACTTACCTCGAGACGCTCGCTACGCGCTTCCACAGGTTCTACACCGTACGCCAAGTGCTGGTGGAGGACTGGAATTTAAGACAACGCCGGCTCGCTTTGTGCGCGGCTACCAAGAGCGTGCTGCGTATCGGCCTAGGCCTTTTGGGGGTGAACGCGCCCGAGAGAATGTAGGTGGCGGCGACGGGCAAGACAGGCAGGAAGTGGCGCCGGTATGGCTTTTGATATACTTTTTCTCGGAGTATTCTTACCGAGCGTTCCCGGAGAAGAACATGAGTAGAGATGGGCGTTTGACCATTTGCCAGATCAGCGACATCCACTGCGGGAGCGCGTACTTCATCCCGGACCTTTTGGAGCGCTCGATTTTGGAGATTAACGATTACGAGCCTACAGCGATTGTGGTCTCGGGGGACCTCACCGACGCGGGCTACCGCCAGGAGTTCGAGGAGGCGGCCGAGTACGTGAGACGTTTCAGGTGTGAGAACCTCATGGTGATCCCGGGCAACCACGACTCCAGGAACGTTGGCTACATACATTTCGAGCGGCTCTTCGGGGAGCGCTACTCGGTCATCGAGTTCGACGAGGCGATTATGGTTGGGGTCGATTCCTCCGAGCCGGACTTAAACGACGGGAAGGTAGGCCGTGAGTACTACGGCTTTATCCGCGAGAGCTTCAGTGGTGTAGGAGATAAGCTCAAGATTTTCGTGGTGCACCACCACCTGATCCCAATCCCCGGCACGGGTCGCGAGCGGAACATAGTTTTTGACGCCGGCGACCTCCTGGAGCTTCTGGCGGACATCGAGGTGGACTTGGTCCTCTCCGGGCATAAGCACGTGCCGCACTCATGGAGGCTCG
>JALZFK010000254.1 GCA_030861585.1 Actinomycetota bacterium
ACCGGCCCGAAGGCTACCACCTCGTGGCCTCGCTTTTCGAGCTCCGCAACGAGCGCATCCGTCAATTCGCTTTTCTCATCGCTGCCGGCCGCAATTCTCATAAGACCATTCTCCGTTGGTTCTGCTCTTTTCATTTTCAGGCCTTTGGTTCCATCCTCCGCGACTAGACCCAATGGCCGATGGCAAAAGTGTAGCGCACCTTGCACGGTTCATCGCCTACCGGACCGGGGCGTAACGCTTCCGGTCGTTCGGTCACTAATAATGCACGTAGGGGGAGGATACAACAGGGTAACGAAGGAGGCCTAATAGATGACCGGCGGGCAAAGACGGCGAAAGAGCCGGCCCGGAAGTTCGCTGGCACCCTGGGCTCGCACGGGACGCTTTGGAGCGCTTTATAGAAACCGGTTAGGAGTGCCAAGCGAGGACCGCCCGATTCTTCTCCGAGGCCTCTCAGGAATTGGTCGAGTAGGCCAGGAGGGGGCAAGGAGACGCTCGGGTTCTCGTTCAAGGGGCGATCAACCCCTACCTGGGCTTCCTCGACTCTATATTCTTCTGCTATCAGGAGAACGTCGTGATGTTCCAGGAACCGAGCGAGGCGACGAACGATCGCAAATGAGCTTTCCCAGGCCAAGGCCCTTGGGGACACAGACCTTTCGCGGTTGTATCTCATGCTGAAGCATGATCTCGCGGGTAAGCCTTCTGACAACAAGGGAAGCGCCGAGGAGCGTAGTGAAGATGCCCAATCGGTACGGGCGAATGCCGAATTCTCACTCGCAACTGGCACATCACAGCAAGCACAAGCGTCGATGCCGGAAGCACAGCTATATTCGGCTTGCTACGCCACCTACCCTCTTTGTTGTCTGCGATCTCCTTGCCGTCGCTTAGGCTTAGTACTTTGAAATGAAGCTAGCCGAAGGGTTTACCCTCAATGTCCCGGGAGAGAAGGCCCTTACGCGGGAGGAGGGCCTCCCCGGAGTTCTTCTGCGGGCCATATAGACCGTACTACGGTCCACGGGTAGAACTCGGTCCTCTGGTACTCTCCCGGGGCCTCGGAATCGTACGTTGACAGCACCGTAACGCCCCAATCGCTTATGCCCCGGAGTTGCCCTTCCCGCCTAGAGGCGGTCGGGTTATCGGGGTTCACGCCCGGCTGCGGAACGAGGTTCACCACTACCTGTTTATCTACCCACGCTTCGGGAGTTTCTCCTGCCGCCATAATCGGCTCCTCGCTTCTAGGGTACATTGCCGAGGGCATCCTAACGCGCTCGGCAGCGGTGCGAAAGGAGTACGACCTGGACTACGTGAGTAAAAGGCTTGCGTCAGCACGATAGGAGGGGCCGAGTGGCGTCCGTGTGGCGAACCGACGGGAGAAGCTCTCCCGAAGCGCTACAAGCTCACGCAGGCGAACGCCTCGCCCAAGTCCTCGTCCGGGCATCGAGTACCCGCCGGGCAGCAAATAGAGCCTGCACCAGACCTGGTGCAGAGGCGCTCTCCCGAGTAACAACAGGCCTCACTGGTCAAGACGCCCCCTTCCACGGTTTGAGAGCACTGACCGCCCGCCGCCTGGCAGCTCTCGCAGAACGGGTTGTGGCACAGCCCATCCTCGCCGCAGGTCTCAAGGACCGGGTCGCAGCAGTCGCTGCCGCAGGTAATACGCTGCGGCGAGCATACACAAAGTCCGCTGGCCGCGTCGCAGACTTTGCCGTTTTCGCAGCATGTGCCGTAACAGCACTCTTGGGCGGGGCCACAGCACGTGGAGCCACAGCACTTTCGGGCGGGGCCACAGCACGTGGAGCCACAGCAGTCTTCGGGATCACAGCATTTGGAGCCACAGAGGACCTCATCAGGGTCGCATTCTTTCTGGGCAAGAGCCTGGCTCGGGAAGAATAAGGGATTCAACATAGCGCTCAAGATGGCCGAGCCGGCCAACTTGAGCACCTGAACCCGCGTGATGGTGCCAACAGCCAGCCCTTTAGCAAGTTCATCGAAGGAGTTTTCCCCCGTTGTATCCCTTCGGGCGAAAACCCTTCTAAGGTCGTTATCTTCCGGCATAGGTCCCCTCCCTTTCACCTACCAGGGGATCACCGATCGATCGTAGAACCGGGGTTCTGAGCCTAAGCACTGCGTAATCTTCTGAATACGGTTCCTTTGCCCCCGCCTAAAAGAGCTTAGAACCAGGGCAGTGTGCCTCACGCTTGCTCCCCCTCTGTTTCTCTCTCATGCCCCCAGAGAAACACAATATGTCGCGATTTTGAGACCATGTTACCCCAAGGTATAGAAATTGGCACGAGTAGTCAATACATATTTCTTGTGTAATATAGACTTTTGCGGACGATTCGGACCGTCGTTAGGGGTAGTACGGGCGAACGCCCTATACGATACATCTTGAGAGGGTTTATATCCTCGACCGGAGGGGTCCCCTCAAGGAAGCAGGGCACCTCTAGCCAAACCCTCGGAACCTCACTAGGCCCGAAGGGCGTAAGAAGAGCCGCGGATGGTAGGCTTCCTAACTTTCTAGCGAAGGCTTTGTAGACCTGTACGTTCTCGTTACGAATTCTAGTCTAGGAAGAACCCGGCGATGTACTAGGACCTTCGTCAAGGTCTTCGGGTTATCTACCTCTGCCTTCTATCTTCGCATCGATACCGCGGTGGGGTCGAAGATGGAGCACGCCTGTTCTTAATCGTCTGGGGCGGCGGGCGTGGGAGCGGTCTCAACGGGCACACGTAGGGCGTCAAGCAGTCGGGGTACCGCGCAGTAGAAGGAGGCGGTGAGGGTCAGCTCGATGCGGGCCTGCGAGTCGAAGTGCTCGGCCAGCGTAGCGTTTATTGGATCCGGCACGTGTCCGTCGACCAGAGCGTCGGTGAGAGCAAGGACGGCCCGTTCGGCTTCGGTAAAGGCGGGAGAGGTACGCCACATCGCGAGTTCGGCGACCTTGTGCTCGTCGATGCCGGCCTCCGCGGCCATGCGTCGGTGCTGGTGCCACTCGTACTGCGAGAGCATGCGTTGGGCGGTGCGGAGGATCATCAACTCGCGCAGCGGACGAGGCGTGTCGCAGCGCTCGCGCAGCGCCCAGGCAAAGTCGATCCACGCCTCGAGCAGCCGCGGCGCGTGCGCGAGGGCACGGTAGAGGTTCACCTGCCGGGCCCCGGTCTGTCGGAGGCGAGCGGCGACGTCGTCGGGGAGTGGCGCGAGCGGGACCGCCGTGCTCGCGGAGGCGGCCGGCTCGCTCATCTGGCCGCTGTCGTTCACACCCTCTGGCGTCCCCTTTCCTGGCTTCTACCGTCGATCCGCCACAGCATACAGTCGCCCTGTGCCTCGCGCCAAGGGGACAAGCGTCTTCTATGCAGGTAATACCTTCTTCGGCTAGCGGTGCGTCTTCGTGTCCAAGAGGACACCAGGTTCGAGAAAGGAACGGCTAGCGAGGACCGGGGTGGCCTGAAGGTTCGTCGTCTACCAGGGTCCGGGAGTAACGGTTCTGGAACTTCCCTTGTCCAATAATACGTAGGATAGGCGGCATGTCCGCCATAGCGCACAAAGACGCTTTTACTCGTCTAAAATTGATGCACAGGTGGATGCGATTAAGGAGGCGAAAGCGTGCGGGAGCGCTTAAGACGATTCGGAGGATCCAGGCGTGGCGGGAGATCCAGCCGCGGCAGGAGCGGGGGAATCGGCGGAGGACTCGGCACCCTGGAGTTGATAATCGGGGCGGTGGCGCTACTCATAGTCGTCATTTTCCTGCTGCAGCTTATCGACTGAGAGCTCACGCTTTAGAGGGGGATAAGAGAAGGCCCCGTTCGGTGAGCTATAGAGGGCATGATCCTCGACCCTTTCGTATTGAATTGTGCGGGCGTACCCGCTTGCTAGCGTGAGCAAGAAAAATCTCCGGCCGAACACGCCCCGGTGCTACTTGGGACAAATGCCCATAAGAACATGGGACAAATGTCCTATATACACGTTCCTCCGCGCCTTGTAGAGTATTTCTCAGACCGGGCTGGCGAGATCACCCCCCACCCCCCTCCTACAAGCCCAGCCCGGCTCTCCTTTACGCCGGCTCGCAGAGCCCCTATGAGGGCTTCGTCCACACTTACTTTGGCGTTTTGGAGCCGCTTTGCCGCGGGTAAACTCTCCACGCGACGTAAAAAACGAACCCGGAAGGAACCCATGCGCATTCGGACGAACACGACGCTGACGCCGACGGGTAAGGTTAAGGTCAAGACCACCACCAAGGTGGCACCAATGCTGCCTGCGCTCCGAACATCGGCGAGCTTTTCGTTGGCACCGACCCGCAAGAAGAGACGCCGGACGAGGAAAAAGCCGTAGGTTGGACCCCTCCTCTTCGAAGAGTCCCCCCGGCGGATAGTCCCGTTACAGCGCCCTCGTTAACGTCCCGCACCGTCGGGAAAAGCGTATCGCGAGAATGTACCCGCTTGCAGGAGTTTTGCAAGATAGCCAAATGTCGGGCAAACTATCTCTTCGCCTTTGCACGACGAAGCTTAAGGGTTACATCCTCTTTGGCTCTAGGACTTGCGAGAGGTCACGTTGCCCAAGATATCCAACGCGCGAACCGGTCGCTTGCCCTTCGACCTTGGGGCCTTCGATCTCGATGGCACCGTGTTGCGGCGCGATCTAGCCATAACGGAGGCAACGGTGGTCGCCCTAAACGCGCTGCGGGAGCAAGGAGTATGGCTCGTGGTGGCGACGGGGCGGCGTTTCGAGGGAGCTCGCGAGCACGCCGAGAGGCTCGGGTTCGGAGGCGAGGACCCGGTGATCTGCTACGGCGGCTCGATGGTGCGACGGATGAACGGCACAGAGACGCTCTTGCACCGCACGCTGTCAAAAAGCGTGAGCCTCCAGGTCCTGGAGTGGGCGGCGGAGCGAGGATTGCACGCCCGGGTATTCACAGACGGCAAGATCGTGGCCTCCCCCGAAACCTCGGCGGTCCTCCGGCACCTGTCCGACCCGGAGCCGGACGTCGAGGTAGTCGAATCACCGGCGGCGTGGCTCCGAAACGGGGGCGAGGAGCCCACGAAGCTCGTCCTCATCGATCATCCTAACCGAATACCAAACTGGCTGGACGAGGCCCAACATATGTTTTCCGGGCGTCTCTTCGTTACCCGGAGCCTCCCGCACTACGTCGAGGTCGGTGGTTTACGAGGTACGAAGTCCGAGGCGCTGAGGTTCCTCTGCGAACTCTGGGACATAGACCCCTCGCGCACCATCGCCTTCGGTGACGCGGACAACGACATAGACATGCTCTCCTTCGCCGGCTTGGGCGTAGCAGTGGGGGGGATGACCGAAGAGATCCGGGCCGCCGCCGACGCCGTGGCTCCGCCGGTAAACGAGGACGGGGTCGCCTCGTTCATCCGCGGCCTCATCGAGGGGAGCTCTTAGGTGCCCGAGCTACCGGAGGTGACGGTGGTCTCCGAGGACGTCCGCGCCCTCGCCGCGGGCAAGAAGGTTACCCGAGCGGAAATATTCAGGGACGATGTGTCGAACGCAGGTCCAGAGGGGTTCCGCGAGCGGCTCGTGGGAAGCACGCTTAAAGGTGTGGGAAGGCGCGGCAAGATCATCACGTTGGACTTCGGGGACGTCGTAGGCGTGGTGCACCTCGTCATCTCGGGGCGCGTTTTGCAACTCCCCACATGGCGGGACCCTGACAAGATATATACGGCCGTCGTCGAGTTCGGGGGAGGACCGGTGCTCGCCTTCACCCGGCTCTGGCTCGGCTACTTCGACCTGTACGAGCCCGAACGCTTAAGCGAGCACCCCCTGATCTCACGCTTCGGCCCCGACCCGTTCACAGAAGCGTTCTCGGTCGAGTACCTTACCAGCGCGTTTAATCGTAGAGCCGCTGTAAAGGGATTGCTCCTCGACCAATCAGTCGTCGCCGGGCTCGGCAACATCTACGTAGACGAGGTGCTCTTCGCCGCCGGCGTCCACCCCACCCGCAGGGCCGACACTCTAACGAAGGAGGAGATAAGAGATATCCACGCGGCGACCCGCGACATCCTGAGCCGGGCCATCGAGCTGCGCGGCACGACCTTCGACTCCTACCACGACGCCTTCGGCGAGAACGGCAAGTTTCAGCACCATCTCAAGGTCTTCGCCCGCGCGGGAGAGGCTTGCCCCGTTTGCGGTACAAAGATCAAGAAAATTCGTGTCGCTGGCCGCGGCACCCACGTCTGCCCGACCTGCCAACCCGTTAGCTCTCCCTGATCAACTCCGGATTGGCGTCGGCGAGCTCTTGGGCCCGCTGGTAGTCTTCTTCGGCCCTCTGGTAGAAATCGCCAACCTGTTCGAGGATACCGAGGGCCTCCTCGCGGTTGTCTTCGAGGGTCGGGTCTTCTTCGAGGATCTGATAGAAATTTATCTCCCGGCTCTCGGCGGCAATCTGAGTGTCCACGGCCTCCGCGAGGATGCCGGCGTACTCTTTGACCTCGGTGTCGGTGCTCAGGTTCCGTACCTCGGCGAGGGGCCCCCGGGCCTCCTGGAGCCTGGCCTGCGCCTCTTCCATGGTCTCCCGCGTTTGGGTGAAGCGCTCGGCTTCACCGGAGGGGTCGTCTGCGTTCTCGACGGCCTCCTTAGCCTCGGTGTAGGTGGCGCGGGCCTCCTCGAAGAGCCTGTTGTGCTTGTCGATGTCATCGTTGGCTTCGGTCACGTAGTCGTTGGCCTGCTTGTTCGCATCGCCACCGCCGAGGCCGGAGCAACCGGCAGAGAGGGGCAGCGAGAGCGCTATCACGACGAAGAGCACCAGGCGGGCTAAAATAAGCGCCATGAGCGAGGGCAGTCTACCTCTTGGACCCGCGCGGTTTCGTCTTCTTTTGAGGACCCTCCGGCCCTCGCGCTTGGGGGAGAAGCTGGGGCGCCTGTACGCCCAAACACGGCGTGAGGTCGGAGCCACCCGAGCGCCGGCCTTAGAATCCCGGGCGGCGCGGGTCGTGCGCGAGTACCTATACGTCCACCGCGCAAACCTGGAACGGGCCGCGAGGCTCGGGGAGAAGGCCGAGCGGATGGAAAAGGACGGTACCCCGAGCGAGAGCGCCCGCAACCGGGCGGAACGGGCGCGTAGGGAGGTCATGGCAGGGCTCGCCACTCTGCGAGCCTCCTTCGTCGAGGCCGTCGAGGAACGGGACGGTGCCCGCGCTTTCGACTGGGTGGTGGGGATTCTGTGCCCGACTTTTGCGCCGTATCGGCCTTCGGACGGGCGTCCTCCGTAACGCTCTCGGCGACGCTAGCTTCCGGATCGGAAGGAGCTTAGGACGTCACCTGCCATTCTGCGCGCCTGCGGACCGGTCCTCGGGTTGAGGAAGAGGAAGCCTACCCCGCCCAGCACCAGAACCAGCAGTATCTTCCCGGAGCCGCCACGCTTTCTGACCCTCTGGCCCCGTA
Organism: Actinomycetota bacterium; assembly: GCA_030861585.1. Classification (GTDB taxonomy): domain Bacteria; phylum Actinomycetota; class Rubrobacteria; order Rubrobacterales; family Rubrobacteraceae; genus Rubrobacter_F. Next base: position 7,391 of record JALZFK010000254.1, read on the forward strand.
TCCGCTTGGTCCCCTCCTGGAGGGCCTCGACCGCCGTCTCGACCTCTCTGCGGAGCTTGTCGTCGTCCCAGAGACGGGCGACTATATCGGTCGGGTCTTCGTCGGAGAGCTCGTCCAGTATCTTGCGGGCCGACTCGAGAAAGCTGCGGATGTTGTCCCGGAGATCATCATCCGAAAACAGCCTCTCGGCGAACGGCCTCGCTCCGTCTAAAGCGGTGGCCAGCGTGGCGCCGGAGATGAGTGACGGGCTCTCTTGTCTTAGCTTCTCCGCCCGCGATTTTCTTCCGAACAACCTGAACCTCCTCTTGCTGCCTACATCGTAAGGTCCACACTATACCCTTTTTCCACCGGTCTTTACCCAACGTCGAGTGCTTGACCCAAACCTCTCGGCTCTTCGCTGCTCGCTCGTAGTACCCAAGGTGGCAGCAAAGACGGTTGGGTTATGAGAAAGTTCTGTGCATCTTTTCGGGTGGAGTCTTCCCAGACGGCAAAGGCTACTCACCACCCACGAGCAGCGCTCCCAAGATCGAAAACGCTTCTGGGAGTGGCCCCGAGAGTAGCAGGGTATGCGGTTTCTACCCCGAACCCATCTTGTCGAGCCGCTCCATACCCACCCACAGCTCTTCCCCGTCGACGTGCACGCTGCCGGATCCTCCGACGCTATCGGGTACCCCGTCGAGCCTGAGTTCGCGAGCGAGGACTTCAGCCTTGAAATATTCGCCCCACGGGCCGTGGAGAAGGCCGGCGATCTTGGGGCTCCCTCTCAGCGACACGGAGATGGTCTCTTCGATCTCAAACCCCTCCTCTCGTCGCAGATTCTGCACCTTGTGAACGAGCTCCCGCACCAGGCCCTCGTCCACGAGTTCCCGGTCGAGCTCCGTGCGCAGCGCGACCGCGAGATCTCCTTCGCGCGCGAGGGTGTACCCGGGACGCTCTTTGGGCTCCACGAGCACCTCCTCGGACCCGAGCACGACCTCTTGCCCGTCCACGTTCACCGAGACCTCCTCGCTCCTGGCTGCCCGCGCCCCAACTTCGGGCGGCGCCTCCGCGAGCGCCCGTCGCAAACCCGGAACCAAACGGCCGTATTTGGGTCCTACCACCGCCAGGTTCGGCTTGAGTTCGTATTGAAAGATGCTCTCGGCCTCCCCGAACCTGAGCTCCTTCACGTTTAGCTCGTCGAGCACGATCTCCCTTAAGCTCTCTACGCCCTCCCGTAACTCGTCGTGGGCTCCGGCGGTCTCACCCGGCACGACGACGACCTCGCGCAAGGGTTGTCGAGTCTTTATAGCCGCCGCGTTGCGGGCCGCCCGCCCCAAGGTCACGACCCGCAGTGCTGCTTGCATCTGCCTGTTGAGCTCCTCATCTATGAGGGCTTGGTCAACCTTCGGCCAACCCGCCAGGTGCACGCTCTCGGGCGCCTCCGGGTCGGTGTTCAGGACGAGGTTCTGATAGAGGGCTTCGGCGATGAACGGGGTGAATGGGGCGGTGAGCTTGGCGACGGTGACGAGGCACTCGTACAGGGTGGAGTGGGCGGCCTTTTTGTCTAGGTCATCTTCGCCCTTCCAGAACCTCCTGCGGCTACGCCTGACGTACCAGTTCGAGAGCTCGTCCGCGAACTCGCCCAATACTCGACCGGCCAAAGTCACGTCGTAATTGTCGAGCCTCTCGGTGATCGTGCGCGTGGTGAGTTGCAGCCGGCTCAAAGCCCAGCGGTCCATGAGGCTTCGATCCTCCGGTTCGACGTAATCCTCCTTAGGGTCGAAGCCGTCGATGCGTGCGTAGGTGACGAAGAAGGAGTAGGTATTCCAGAGGGTGAGCAAGTATTTGCGGATGGCCTCGTCTACCTGTTCCTCAGAGAAGCGGCGAGGGTTACCGGGGCTCGTGGCGGTGTAGAGCGCCCATCGCAAAGCGTCGGCACCTTGCTTCTCGAAGATATCCCACGGGTTCACGACGTTGCCGCGGCTCTTGCTCATCTTCTTGCCCTCGGCGTCGAGGACGTGCCCTAGCACGAGGCAGGTCTTGTACGAGCTCCTGCCGAAGAGCATCGTCGACACGGCCAAAAGCGAGTAGAACCAGCCCCGCGTCTGGTCCACAGCCTCGCAGATGAAGTCCGCCGGGAAGGAGTGTCGGAAGTCTTCTTTGCCTTCGAAAGGATAGTGGCTCTGGGCGAACGGCATGCTCCCCGAGTCGAACCAGGCGTCAAGAACCTCGGGGACACGGCTCGCTTCTTCGCCGCACTCCGCGCACGCTATCTTCACGTCGTCTACGTAAGGCCGGTGCAGGTCGTCGGGGACGGGGCTAAGAGAATGCCCTTTCAGCTCCTCGATGCTCCCGACTACGGTGGCGTGACCATCTTCGCAGCGCCAGATGGGGAGGGGGGTGCCCCAGTAGCGCTCGCGGGAGAGGGCCCAGTCGACGTTGTTGCGGAGCCAGTCGCCGAAGCGTCCCCACTTGACGTGTTGGGGGATCCAGTTGATGTTCTCGTTCTCCCGCAAGAGCTCGTCGAGCACCGCCGTCGTCCTCGCGTACCAGGCCTTTTTGGCGTAATAGAGGAGCGGCGTGCCGCACCGCCAGCAGTGGGGGTAGGGGTGCTCGTACTCCCCGGCGCGGAAGAGGAGGCTCTTCTCCTTTAGCTCTTCGATGAGGCCTGGATCGGCTTCCTTAACGAACTGATCGGCGAATGGGCCGACACGCTCGTCGAAGGTGCCGTCGGGCTTCACCGGGTGGAGGGGCGGCAGGCCGTAGCGTTGCCCGGTACGAGCGTCGTCCTCCCCGTAGGCCGGGGCGGTGTGGACGAGCCCGGTCCCCTCGGCCGTGGTTACGTACTCCCCGAGTACGACGGTGAAGAGGTTCTCCGTTTCTTTCACGGTGACGTAGTCGAACGGGCGGCGGTATTTGAGCCCTTCGAGGTCTCGACCCTTCTGTGTAGAGATCACCTCGTACCCTTCCTCGCCGAGCACGCGGTCCAGCAGCTCGCGGGCTATGATGAGGTTTTCGTCGCCTGTCTTTACGGTCGCGTACTCCACGTCCGGGTTCGCGGCGACGGCGGCGTTGGAGATCAAAGTCCAAGGCGTGGTAGTCCAGACGAGGAGGCTGGTGTCTGGCTCGTTCGCCAAAGGCAGCTTTACGTAGACGCTCGGATCGGTTACTTCCTCGTAGCCCATCGCTACTTCCGCGGAAGATAGTGAAGTTTGGTCTCGAGGGCAGTGGGCGGTTACTTTGTAGCCTTCGTAGAGGAGGTCGCGGTCGTAGAGCTCCTTGAGGGCCCACCAGACGCTCTCGATGTAGGGGTTGTCCAAAGTCCAGTATGCGCGGTCCATGTCCACCCAGAACCCTAAGCGGTCGCTCATTTTCCGCCAGTCCTCGACGTAGCGGTAGATGGACTCGCGGCAGAGACGGTTGAACTTTTCTACGCCGTAGCGCTCGACGTCGCTCTTGCCAGAGAGTCCTAGCTCCTTCTCTACCTCGAGCTCTACGGGCAACCCGTGGCAGTCCCAGCCGCCCTTGCGCTCGACCCGGTAGCCTTGCATGGTCTTGTAGCGGGGGATGAGGTCCTTAAACGCCCTCGCCAGGGCGTGGTGGAAGCCGGGACGGCCGTTGGCCGTCGGTGGCCCTTCGTAGAAGACGAACGGGTTTTCCTTGGGTCGCTGCTCGACCGATTTCTCGAACGCCCCGATCCTCTCCCACAATCGGAAGATCTCCCCCTCGAGCTGAGGGAAATCGACCTGCGGCCGCACCTGTTCGAACGCCATGTACAACCTCCTCACGCAAAAAGCTCCCGTCCCTAGCGCAGCTGGACGGAGCTTCGCCTCGCTCCGCTGCGGGGACGGGAGCCTTTTCGAGACCCTCGCGGTACCACCCCACTTGCCCTAATACTAGCTCTCTGATTTAGGGCCACTCTTGCGCCGTCGGCGCTCCGCTGTAACGGGCGGACCCGGTCGGTCTTATTAACGCCTGGGCTCAAGAACCTTTCCTTAAGGCCCTTCGCTTTCGGACCGGCGGCTCGAGGAGGATGTTCGGGCCGTTCCCCGCGCCGGGCTTCCCACCACCCCCGGCTCGCTCTAGCAGAGTCTTCCGACCGTACTCGTTCCCGTCGACGCCTGTAACACGTTTTGTAGCTTCCGCGGGCCAGTGTGTCAAGATCCTCTGTAGCCAGCGGGGGCGCAATCATGGAGGATTTCATCCCTACTGCGTTGTCCTCAACGGTAGTCATGGCCGGCAGCCTACCCTAGCTGAGACATTTATAGGTTACTTCCTGCTTAGCCCTAAGCTATGGCGGTCTGAGAGTAGCGAATTAATGCAGCTTAATCAGAGTCGGCGTATATTTTGGAGTCGGCGGTACAGGAAGCTTGTAGTTCTCCTCCCAGACCTTTCTCTCTACTAAGCCGGGGATCTCCGTCGTCGGGTTCGCGGGTTGTTCCCACCGCCGGGTAGGTTTGGGCGACGGCGGGGGCGGTGAGGTTCACGGACGCCCAACCCTCTGGCTCCACCTGGAAAGTTCCTCCGCTCATGCGTCCGTCGTCGTCGACGAACCACAGCTCGTAGTACTCGTCTTCCCGGGGGTTCTGGCAATCCCCGCATCTCGAGCTCGACCTCGACGTTCTCTCCGGCTTCCCGCAACCGTATCTCGCCGGCCCCGTCCGGGCCAACGCCATAGAAGCGAACTTAACACAACCCTCTCTCCGTAATCTTCGCTGTACGCTAGCAAGAGCCCCCCGCCCAAGAGGGCTGCAACCAGGAAGGCGGCTGCTATGGCCTACGAAGTCCGCCAGCTCCTCCGGGGGCGGACGAAGACCTCGCTCTTCGCCTGGGCCAGTACCCTATCTTTTGGCCTGAAAAGACCTTGTGAACGACATCCACCGGCGCGGTTGGTTCCTGTTCGTCCAGTGGCTTCTCTTGAGCAACAACGTCAGCGGCTTCTCGTTCCGAAGAGTGCTTTCGGCGGGGATCTTGGGGCTTTTGCACACCCTACCAGTATGGCGGGTTGGCGACTCGCCTGCTCCGGGTCGTTCGTAGTAATCTTAGTGGTATTGTATTCGAGAGACTGGGGTTTTGGTCGCCAGGTCCAAAATAGGGATCTCTGGGGTTGTGAGGGCCGGGGTGGTGCTCAGCATCGCGGGGCTTGTACGAAACCTTAATAGCACGACACCCTCCCTCCCGGCCTTCCAGAGGATAATCGAGCTCACGCCGGGTGGCGGAGACGCCACTGTTGGCGAGACGACGATCCCGATTCTTGGCACGAGCGCGAGCACCCGGAACCTTGCCTCCCAACCCTCGACCGCCGGCACAGCTTCGAGCGCCATGCCGCGCGGGGCGTGTGGGGGCGAAAGACGTGGAACCGTAATCAAAGTGTTTCTCGGACGTAACAAAACCGTAACGTATAGGCAAGAGCAATGTAACATCGTGCAGGTATAGTTGTGATTAATCGAGGCCCGGCCGACGGTGTATTTCCCCCCTCCATTACCGTCGGTCGGGTCTGTGCTTTTTATCATCCCTTGTCCCATTTCGCCTTCTTTTTCGTCGTCCGTGGCGCGGTGATGACGTGAGGGTTGCGGAGCTCCACGGCGTGGATCTCTCGCCACGCGAGGCGCGCGCGATGCAGGGGGAGCTCGCGCCGCGGGTTACGGCGGGACCCCCTTTGGATCTCTCACGCGTGCGCTACGTGGCCGGGGCGGACGTTTCCACGCAAGGCGATCGGGGCTATGCGACGGTCGCGGTGCTTTCCTTCCCAGGACTTTCGGTGGTCGAGGTGCGAGGATTCGAGGCGCCATTGACGTTCCCGTACGTGCCAGGCCTTTTGGCGTTCCGAGAGATACCACCGGTTGCTGGGGCACTCAGGGCGGTCGAGTCGCCCGTGGACGCGGTGATCTTCGACGCGCAGGGCCTCGCCCACCCGCGGGGCTTGGGGCTCGCGTCCCACCTTGGGCTTTTCCTCGACGTGCCCACGGTCGGATGTGCGAAGAGCAGGCTCGTCGGTGAGCACGAAGAGCCCGGCCCGTTGAAGGGGAGTGCTAAGGACCTCTTCTACCGTGGAAAGGTCGTCGGCAGGGTGGTGCGCACCCGAAAGAACGTCTCCCCGGTGTACGTCTCGGTGGGCAACCGTATAGACCTCGACGGCGCGGTGGGCCTCGTCCTTGCCTGCTGCACGAAGTACCGCCTACCGGAGACCACCCGCCAAGCCCACAACGCCGCCAATAAGCTGCGGCGGGGGGAAGACCCGAGCATTTTTCGCGGTAATTCCCTGTGGTAGCAGAGCTGCTACCCGTGCTGGAGGGCGCCTCTCTCGCCGAGGATCTGGCGAACAGATGCTTGCGGGTCGAGGTCGAGCGGCCTAAGGGTTTCTAACGTATGCTGTTCGGCAGATGATGCAGGAGGAAGGTATGAAGACCAAGGAGTTGCTCCGTACGCTCTAGTAGTGCTTCGCCGCCCAGGAGAAGATGGATCACGTGCGTAAGAGAAGGGAGGCACCATGATCCCAGATTACGATCGAAAGAGGCCGCGACTCATACAGGTGATCTGCGAGGAGTGGGCGAAGGCTCAAGAGTACCCGGGGACGTTGGATAGCGAGATCGTGTATGACCGGATGATTAGCGAAGGCGAACACTTCGTCAAGGGTGAGATGGATGCTCTCCTAACCCATTTGAGAGAGAAGGAGCAGGTCATACACGGTCCCGTCCTTTTCGACCGAGAGGAGAGGGCGAAGCACGGCGCCATGACCAT
>JALZFK010000258.1 GCA_030861585.1 Actinomycetota bacterium
GTTCCAGTCGCAGTGGTCCCAATCGCAATGGTCCCAGTTGTCGTGGTCGGTCCAGTCGGAGTTGTTCCACTCGTGGTCTTTCCAGTCGCAACGCTCCCAGTCGCAGCGATCCCAATCGGAATCTTTCCAGTCGTGGTCGTCCCACTTGGAGTTACTCCAGTTAGGGTCGTCCCACTTAGGATCGTTCCAGTCGGAGTCTTTCCAGTCGGGGTTATCCCACTTAGTGGAGTTGTTCCAGTCGGAGTTGCTCCATTTGGAGTCGTCACCCTTAGCCGGATCGTTCCGGTCGGAGTTATCCCAGTCGCGATCGGCCCACTTGGGGTCGTTCCACTTGGGATCGTTCCGGTCGGAGTCTTCCCAGTCGGGGTTATCCCACTTAGTGGAGTTGTTCCAGTCGGAGTTGCTCCAGTCGGGGCTGTTCCAGTCGGGGGGGTTCCAGTCGGAGTCACTTCTCACCGGATCTTCCCAGTCGGAGTTGCTCCGGTCGGAGCCGTTCCATTTGGAGTCGTTACCCCTAGCCGGATCTTTCCGATCGGAGTTGTTCCAATCGGAGTTGCTCCAGTCGGAGCTGTTCCAGTCGGAGGCGTTCCTAACCGGAACTTCCCGGTCGGAGTTATCCCAGTCGGAGCTGCTCCTACGGGAAGTGTCCCATACGGAGTTGGTCCAGTCGGAATTGCCCCCGTTGGAGTTGCTCCAGTCGGAGTCGTCCCGTTTGGAATCGCTCCTAGCCGGATCGTTCCAGGCGGAGATGTTCCAGTCGGAGCTGTTCCAGTCGGAGTTATCGCGGTGGGAGCCGTTCCAATTGGAGTTGCTCTCGGCCGGATCGTTCCTAGGGGAAGTATCCCACGCGGACTGGTTCCAGCCGGAGGCGCTCCTATCGGAATCGTTGCTGCCTGAGTTATTCCTGTCGACCAGGGCGGGAGCGGTGTTGTGCTTGTCTTCGCTGGCCATGGCCGGGGCAGCGACCATCGTTAAGGCCGCTAGCGCCAGCATCGCCGCCAGCAACACCATCTTCCTCAAGTCTTTCTCCTTAATAGCTCAGGATCGTGGTGTCGGACTCGGAGCCGTGACTACTCGGCCTAAGTACTAAGAGCCGAGGGCTTAGGTCTACTAGCCCGAAACCTCGCCTTCTTTGGGATCCTCCTCTCTTGGACCGCTCGCCTTTTCTGGCGTAGGCGGGGTCCTACCGCGTGCTCACGCGGCCCTCTATGGTTGTGTCGGGGACGAACGTCCCCTCACAAGGAGGAGGAGAGTGAAGAGGATTATCCGGGGGAGAAAGCTAGCCGGGCCGCTCCAGGGGCAGGAGCAGGGCAGAGCTCGGCTTGGGCACCTCGCAGAAGACCCGCGAGAGTTTGCCATTGGGTCGCAATAGGACCAAGCCGAGGATTAACACGCAAAGCAACAGCGGGGTGGTACCGCTACCGATACCTACCTGTCCGCCTCCCACCAGGGAGAAGAAGCTACCTCCGATCGGTGGTAAGAAGGGGGTGGAAGGTTGCGGCGCGTCGCCCTGCGAGGGGGTGTCCGCTCCGTCGGAAGGAAGCTCAGCAGACCCATCGAGGAGGGATCCGAGGACGTTGGCCACGTCGGTTGCGGCATCGTGGAGCATCTTCACGGCGCTGGTCGCCGAGGCCCGCAAGGCCGGCAGGGCACGAGTTACTCCCACCGAGGATGGAACAACGCTGGGCCCCGTCCGCGCAGCGTCGGGGGTAACAGCGGAGAATGGGGAGGGTAGCGCCACATCCTTGGGTGGCTGATGCCCGGGGAAAGAATCTCGTGGCTTGGCCGTTCTTGGCGAGGCAGGAGGCGCCGCGGGTTTCCCTTCGGATGCCCAAGAAGAGGGCACCTTGCTCTCCTCGGATGCAGTGCTCTGGGCGGGCGCATTGCCCCGACCCGAAGCAACCGATTCTATCCTGAGCATCGGCGGCGCAGGCTTGGAACTCGGTGTCGAACCGATCGGCGGCATTGGGTGCGGCTCCGGATCAGGTGCTGGCGATGGATCCTCCGAGGGAGGAGTGGGGCCCGGATGGCTCGGTTTCGGATCTGGTGGTGTGCCGGAATGGTCTCCTGGCGGTAACGGGCCAGGCTCTGGTGCGGGTTCGGGCAAAGGTTGGGGCCCAGGCTCGGGCGTCGAACCGGGGTCTCCCGTAGGTGGCGGTCCAGGCTCGGGTGCCGGGGTAGGTGCCGGCTGGGGTACCGGGGCGGGTGCGGGCTCCGGTTGTGGCTCGGGCCGTGGCAAAGGCCCGGGCTGAGTAGCCGGCGGGCTCGTCGAGCCCGTCGGGGTGGTATTCGAGAAAGTGATTTCGTTGCGTAAGCTCTCGCTCGAGGGGGGCTCGCTCGCCCGCTCGTGGACCGGTCCGTCGGTACCCACCGTACGGTTCTCCTGCACGGTGGTCGGTTGCTTCTGTGCTTGAGCCTCCTTAGCGGGAAATAAGAAGGCGCCCAAGGACAAGGCGAGCACCACAACCAGGGCCAAGGCCTTAAGGCAATGGGCCTCGATCCCCGAAATAATCCTAGATTGTCGTAGTTGGCCGAACGACAAGAGCATTAACGCTTTCGTTGTCTGGGTGGAGACCCCATAACCCCCGAAAGGCGCGCAGGAATTCATCCACGGTTTTCCCGCGAGAACATGCGCAACAAGCACGTTACCACCAAACTCTCGTGCTGTCGAGACCTTTTTGGGAACTTTTGCGTTCGGTGAAGCTGCCAA
>JALZFK010000266.1 GCA_030861585.1 Actinomycetota bacterium
GCGCTTCCTCGGCCTGTACACCTTCTCCGCTTACAGCATGAGCTCGCTGGAGATCCCCATCGTTCGCCATAAGGTGAGGTACGTATTGGACCGCGCGGGCTTCCCGGCGGGGAGCCACAACGAGAAAGACCTGATCGAGATCCTGGAGACCTACCCGCGTGATGAGCTGTTCCAGATCTCACGAGAAGAGCTGTTCGAGATCTCGATAGGCATTCTGCACCTGCAGGAACGCCAGCACGTCCGGCTCTTCGTGCGGCGCGATACCTACGGCCGCTTTTTCTCCTGCCTGGTGTTCGTGCCACGCGACCGCTACAACACGGACATCCGTCAGCGCATGCAGGAGATCTTGCAAGCTGCGTTCAACGGCACGAACGTCGAATTTAACGTCCGGCTCTCCGAGTCCGTGCTCGCACGCCTCCACTTCATCATCTACACCACCCCGGACGACGTACCCGACTACAATGCAGACGAGATCGAGACACTTCTCGTCGAAGCGACCCGCTCGTGGACGGACAACCTGTACGACGCGCTGATCGAGCAATGCGGAGAGGAACAAGGTATCGAGCTCTTCCACAAATACTGCGAGGCCTTCCCTCCCGGCTACCGCGACGACTACCTCGCCCGAACGGCCGCGACCGATATCATGAGGATCGAGGGCCTCTCGTCCGAAGACGACCTGAGAATGAGCCTCTACCACCCGCTCGAAGCACCCGAAAACTTCCTGCGTTTTAGGCTGTACCGGTTGGGAGAGCCGATCTCGCTGTCGGGGGTTTTGCCGCTGCTGGAAGACATGGGCGTCGAGGTGGCCGACCAGCGGCCGTACAAAGTAGAGCCTGCCGAATCTATGCCGACCTACGTGCACGACTTCGGCCTGGTCCACGAAGTGAAAGGCGGATTCCGTACCGAGCAGGTAAAGGAGATCTTCCAGGACGCCTTCGCCCGGGCGTGGCGCGGCGCCGTGGAGAACGACGGTTTCAACCGGCTGGTCTTGCGAGCCCGGCTCACGTGGCGCGAGGTCACGGTCCTGAGGGCCTACTGTAAGTACCTGCGCCAGGCGGGGACGACTTTCAGTCAGTACTACATGGAAGATACTTTAGCCGCGAACCCGCGCATCGCCCGGCTCCTCGTGGAGCTTTTCGAGGCCCGTTTCGATCCGGACCGCCAGGCCGCGGAGCAAGAAACGGACCGGCTGACCCTGGAGATCGAGGAGGAGCTCGACTCGGTCGTGAGCCTCGACGAAGACCGCATCATGAGGAACTTCCTCAACGTAACTTTAGCGACGGTGCGCACGAACTACTTCCAGAGCAGCTCAGAGGGAGAGCTCAAACCGTACCTCTCGTTCAAGTTCGACCCCTCGCGCATCCCCATACTCCCGCTCCCGCACCCTATGTTCGAGATCTTCGTATACTCACCACGGATGGAGGGTGTTCACCTCCGCGGCGGGAAGGTCGCGCGCGGCGGCATCCGCTGGTCCGACCGTAGGGAAGACTTCCGGACCGAGATCCTGGGCCTCATGAAGGCCCAGACGGTGAAGAACGCGGTGATCGTGCCCGTCGGCGCGAAGGGCGGCTTCGTCGTCAAGCGGCCTCCCACGGACGGGGATCGCGAGGCGCTCATGCGGGAGGTGGAAGCCTGCTACCGCACGCTCATCTGCGGTATGCTCGACCTGACCGACAACCTCGTCGGCAACGGTGTCGTGCCGCCCCCGCAGGTGGTACGCTACGACAGCGACGACCCGTACCTCGTCGTGGCCGCTGACAAGGGCACCGCGACCTTCTCGGATATCGCCAACGAGATCTCGGCCGAGTACGGCTTCTGGCTCGGTGACGCCTTTGCCTCCGGCGGCTCTACGGGCTACGACCATAAGGCCATGGGGATCACCGCCCGCGGCGCGTGGGAGTCGGTGGAGCGTCACTTCCGGGGACTCAGCATAGACGTGCAGAGAACGGACTTTACCGTCGTGGGCATCGGTGACATGTCCGGCGACGTCTTCGGCAACGGCATGCTCCTCAGCAGGCACATAAAGCTTGTCGGCGCCTTCAACCACATGCACATCTTCCTGGACCCGAATCCCGACCCCGCGACGAGCTTCGAGGAGCGCGAGAGGCTCTTTAACCTGCAGCGCTCCTCCTGGGCCGACTACGACACGAGCCTAATTTCGGAGGGCGGTGGCGTTTTTCCGCGCTCGGCGAAGGCCATCCCCCTCTCCCCCGAAGTACGGCGGTTGCTGGGCGTCGAGGACGAAGCCCTGACGCCCAACGAGGTGATAAGCGCCCTGCTCAAAGCGCGGGTAGACCTCTTGTGGAACGGGGGCATCGGTACCTACGTGAAGGCCAGCTACGAAACCCACGCCGAAGTCGGCGATAAGGCCAACGACGGCGTGAGGGTCGATGCGAAGGACCTGCGGTGCTCCGTGGTTGGGGAGGGAGGGAACCTCGGATTTACGCAGCGAGGGCGCATAGAGTACGCGCTTGGAGGGGGCTTTATCTACATGGACGCCATCGACAACTCGGCGGGTGTTGACTGCTCCGACCACGAGGTGAACATCAAGGTACTGCTCGACGCTATCGTCGAGAACGGCGACATGACCGAAAAGCAGCGCAACGAGCTGCTTGCGGAGATGACAGAGGAGGTGGGGCAGCTCGTCCTACAGGATAACTACCAGCAGACCCAAGCGATAGACCACACTGTAGACCTTGCTTACTCCATGGTAGACGTGCACACTCGCTACATCCGCGCCCTGGTGCAGTCTGGCAGCCTCAACCGCGAGCTCGAGTTCCTCCCGAGCGAAGAGACCTTGGGCGAGCGCAGGTCCAACGACATGGGGCTAACCGCTCCCGAATTGGCCATCCTTTTATCGTACGCCAAGATCACACTCTACAAAGAGCTGCTCGAATCCGACGCGCCGGAGGATCCGTATCTCTCGGGCGAGCTGGAGCGGTACTTCCCGACTCCTTTGCGCGAGCGTTTCCGCGAGCAGATGCGCGATCACCGTCTGCACCGCGAGATCACCGCTACCCACGTGACCAACAGTATGGTGAACAGGTGCGGCCCCTGCTTCGCCTTCCGCTTGGGAGAGGAGACCGGGGCGACGGGACCGGAGATCGCCCGGGCCTACACGGCGGCCCGTGAAATCTTCGATATGCGCACGCTGTGGGCACAAATCGAAGCCTTAGACAACCGGGTCCAGGCCGGGACGCAAACGAGGATGTTCCTCGAAGCGCGCAAGCTGGTCGAGCGCGCAACGCGGTGGCTCTTGCGCAACCGCCAAACGCCCCTCGACATCGCCGCCACGATCTCCTACTTCTCCGAAGGAGCGTCGGAGCTAACCGGGCACATCCCCGAGCTCATGCTAGACGGCGACAGGGAGGCCGTGGATAGGGCGACCGAACATATGGTCGGAGCGAAGGTTCCACACGAACTCGCGAAGCGGGCAGCCACCCTGGGTGCAATGTTTTCCACACTGGACGTCGTGGACGTTGCCAGCACAACAGGCCAACCACTAGAAGTGGTCGCGGCGATCTACTTCACCCTGGGTGACCGGCTGAGGCTCCATTGGCTGCGCGAGCACATCGAGGCCTTGCCCCGCGACAACCGCTGGCGGACGCTCGCGCGAGCGGCGCTGCGCGACGACCTTTACAACCAGCAAGCCACGCTCACCAGGGAGATCCTGCAGAGCGTGCCCGAGGATCTCTCCGCCTCCGAGCGCATCGAAGCCTGGATCGAGGCCAATCGGGGTCCGGTGGCAAGAACCATGCAAGTCTTGAGGGACATCAACTCTAGCGGGACCTTCGACCTCTCGACACTCCCGGTGGCGCTCAGGGAGATTCGTAACCTCACAACCCCCTCCGAAGCCTCGCTCACATCCTCAGAGGTGTCCGCTCAATAGTGCGATAGAGGACGGCACGGCCTTTGTCGTGCCGTCCTCCGCTATGCTCCTGCTTCTCGAACCCCTCGCCAGAGATTGTGCCTCCCAATTGCCGAACTGTGCCGCTCCTTATCTCCAGCTGCTCCTTCCTGTATTCAGTATCTGTAGGTTCACGCCGGGCCAGCCTGGCATGACTTCGCACATCGAGAAAACGGCGAAGTGACCTTCGGATCGTACTCGAAGTCTACTATGGCGAACTGACGCTAGACCAGTAGATCTAGGAACTGCGCCCTAAAGCCTCCCGATGCGCAGCGGCGCGCTCGATATAGGCTCGCACGCCCCGAGCTATGTCCTGCGTCTGCTCCTCCGTAACCTCGCCGATCTGCTTGGCCGGGACACCGACGATGAGGCTCCGGGCGGGGAACTCCCGTCCTTCGGGCACGACGGCCCCGGCCGCC
>JALZFK010000081.1 GCA_030861585.1 Actinomycetota bacterium
GGTCTGGAACACGTCCCTGTGCGAGGAGAACGAGGACCTACGGGCCGACCTCCAAACCCGCCAGGCGTACGAGATGAGAGGTTCGGGCATAGCGCAAAACGTTCGGGGAGAGGTCGTCAGGATGAGAGATGGCCGGGCCGTTTTAATGGTGGAGAACCTGCCGTCCCCACCAGAGGGCCAGGTCTACGAGACCTGGCTCATGCGCAACGATGTTCCGAACCTGCCGGCCTCTTCGAACCGCACGACGGGATCGCCGCCGCGCCCATAGAAGGTTTCATCGAAGGCGTCGATGCCGTAGCGGTGACAATGGAGCAAGATGGCGGCTCCTCTACGCCGACGAGCGACACCCTCCTGACCACCGAACTCTAGCCGTGATCCTTGTCAAGCCATAGCGCTTACCCCGACGCGAGGAATAGAAGGGATTAAGGATGATTCTGCGACAGAGTTTTAGCCGTTTGGGCAGTTCGAGGGGCAATCGGAGGCGAAACGGGATAGAAAACACGACGACGCAGAGTCGGGAAGTATATAAACTCGGGTGTGATACGCTTGGGATACCCGACGCAGAACCTGACGATACAGGCCGGTACCAACCGGACCTGCCGGCTGGCAAGTCTCAATAACACGGAGAAGGTGCGGGGTTTGATCCGGGAGAACCTGGCCGGACTCGAGACTATCCTGCGGTGGAACGCCGAGCACGGGGTTCAGCTCTTCCGCCTAGGGCAGAGCCTGATCCCCTTCGCCTCGCACCCCCAGTTCCCGTACGATTGGGCCAAAGAGCACGGCGACGAGCTGCGACGGGCCGGGGAGCTCGCGCTCTCTCTGAGTATTCGGCTTAGCATGCACCCCGGCCAATACACCCAGCCGGGCAGCCTCAGGCCCGAGGTCGTCGAGCGAAGCCTCTTCGAGCTCCGTTCCGCGGCCCGCATCCTCGATCTCATTGACAACCCCGACTCTGTGCTCGTCCTGCACATGGGCGGTTCTTACGAGGATAAACCCACGACCGCAGCTCGTTTTATAGAAACCATGAGTCCCGAGGAGAGCGTACTCAAATACCTCGCGCTGGAGAACGACGAGCGCACCTGGACCGTAGCCGAAGTCGTAGCGACCGCCCGTGCTCTTAACATCCCGGCCATCACCGACGCCCTTCACCACAGCTTAAACCCCGACGGCCTCACCCTCGCACAAGCCTTAGACCTCTCCCTGCCGACCTGGCAAGGTAGAGAAGAGCGACCCAAGCTACACCTCTCCAGCCAGGACCCTGAGAAGCAGGCCGGTGCCCACGCCTACTCGGTGGACCTCGCAGACTGGCAGGAGCTCGTAGATGCCCTCGGGGGCAAAGAGGCCGACGTGATGGTCGAGGCAAAAGGCAAGGAACGCGCCCTGGTCCCGATGGGCATAAAGATCTAGAGATTCGGCTTCGGATGCGCCGCAGCGAAACGTGAGGACA
This sequence comes from Actinomycetota bacterium, assembly GCA_030861585.1. Classification (GTDB taxonomy): domain Bacteria; phylum Actinomycetota; class Rubrobacteria; order Rubrobacterales; family Rubrobacteraceae; genus Rubrobacter_F. Next base: position 1,448 of record JALZFK010000081.1, read on the forward strand.
AGGAGGTTAAGAGGTGGCTGAAAAGTTCGACGCGATAATTCTCGGATTGCGTCCAGGAGGGGAGGTGGTAGCCAGTCGCCTGCTCTCCGCCGGCAAGAAGGTCGCAGTGGTAAAGAAAGAGCTTTTGGGGGGCAAATGCGCCTACTGGGCATGCATCCCGTCGAAGACCTTGATCCGGCCTCCCGAAGTCCGCAACGAAGCGACGAGGGCCCAAGGCACCCCCACCCTGGATCTCAAAGATAGCTTCGACTACCGCGACCACATAATCCGCAACCTCGACGGCTCGGGAGAAGTAGAGAGCTACCAGGAAAAGGGCGCTAAGGTCGTGAAGGGCGAAGGCCGCCTCGACGGGCCGGGCCGCATCGAGGTGAACGGCGAAGCTCAGGAGGCCGAGCACGTCGTCGTGGCGACCGGCTCCGCGACCAGCATGCTCCCCATCGAGGGGGCTCTAGGACGTGCCCGTGTGAACGAACCGCGAGGCGACTGCTACACACGAAGTGCCAGAGAGGGCGGTAATCATCGGTGGCCCCAACGGGATAGAGACGAGCCAGTGGCTCTCCCACTTGGGGAGCAGCATAACCCTCGTTCAGAGCCCCGACAGGCTCCTCGACCGCGAAGATCCGAAGGTTGGGGGTATTATCCAGGAGATCCTCGAAGAAGAGGAGGTCGATGTCTGGACGGGCCGTAAGGTAGAGAAGGCCCGCAAAGAAAATGACGGGAGCACGGTCGTTACCCTCGATGATGGGCAGGAAGTGGCAACAGACATCGTGGTCATGGTCGCGGGACGGACGCCCCGCGTGGAGGGGATCGGCCTGGAATCGGTCGGGGTCGAGGTCGACGAGAATGGGCTCTCTGTGGATGAGCGCTGCCAAGTCTCTGAGTTCCCGGCCTATGGGCGATCGGGGACGTAACCAGGGTCATGCCGTTTACCCACGTGGCCCAGTACCAAGGGCGCGTCGCGGCCGCGAACATCCTCGACGGGAACCGCAAGGAGGATTACCGCGGCATCCCGCGGGTGGTATTCTCGGACCCGGAGGTCGCCGCGACGGGCCTGACCGAGGAAGAAGCGCGGCAAGAGGGCGTGGACGTCGCCGCCGTAACCCTCGACCTGCCGCAGGTACTCGCCCGGTCCGTCACCTACGAGAAGGAGCCCCGGGGGACTTTGGGACTTGTAGCAGCTCGTGAGGAGCGGGTCCTGGTCGGGGCGTGGGCGGTCGCGCCGCTGGCGGGAGAGTGGAGTCACCAGGCGTGCTGGGCTGTTCGTACACGCACGCCTATAGATACTCTTCTCGACGGTGTGTTCCAGTTCCCGACCTTCTCACAAGGGTACCTCGCGGCACTCGAGCAGCTGGACCTGTAGATATTAAGGAGGAACCACGATGCACAAAAACCCGAGTCCTACCGAAATCAAATACCTCCTCGAAGAGGCGCGCAACGTTGCGGTGGTGGGGCTTTCGGAGAAGGCGTACCGTACGAGCCACGGTATCGCCCGCCTTTTGCAGAACTGGGGGTACAGGATCTTCCCGGTTAACCCTAACCTCACGGGGCC